>RFJD01000268.1 GCA_003695015.1 Verrucomicrobiota bacterium
AGCATGGTCGCCGCGGGCAACGCCGCCGTGTTCAACGCCCATCCCGGCGCCTACCGGTGCGCGGTCATGGCCGCCCGAATCATCAACGAAGCCATCTACCACGAGCTGGGCATCGAGAACCTCGCCTGCATCATCGACCCGCCGACGCTCGATTCCTTCAACGCCATCGCCCGCAACCCGCACGTCCGCATCCTGTGCGTCACCGGCGGACCCGGCGTGGTGGCGGCCGCCATGAAGAGCGGCAAGCGGGCCATCTGCGCCGGGCCGGGCAACCCGCCGGTGTTGGTGGACGGCACCAGTTGTCTGGACCGCGCCGCCCAATGCGTGGTTTACGGCGCCGCCTACGACAACAACCTCCTCTGCATCGGCGAAAAGGAGGTGTTCGTCCTCGAGCCGTACGCCGACAAGTTCATGAACGCCATGGAGAAACACGGCGCCTTCCGGCTCACCCCGGAACAGGTGGACAAGCTGCGCGAGGCGGCTTTCGTCTTCCCCGAGGGCAAGGGCGCCGGTTGCGGGCACGCGGTGGTGAACCGCGATCTGGTGGGACGCGACCCCGAGGTGCTCGGCCGCGCCGCCGGGGCGTTGATCCCCTCCGGCACGCAGTTGCTCTTCGCCGAAACGACGGCCGACGACCTGTTCGTCTTGGAGGAACAGATGATGCCGTTTCTGCCGGTCGTGCGCGTGAAGTCGGTCGAGGAAGGCATCGCCCTCGCGAAGAAGGCCGAACGCGGCTACAAGCACTCCTCGATGATCCATTCCCACGACGTGGCGCACATGACCGAGATGGCCAAGGCGCTGGAAACGACGTTGTTCGTCAAGAACGGCTCGTGCCTGGCCGGCCTGGGCAACGGCGGCGAGGGGTACGCCAACTTCTCGATCGCCACCACCACCGGCGAGGGCATCTGCAACCCGCGCACCTTCACCCGGGTGCGCCGCTGCGTGATGGTGGACAAACTGCGCATCTTCTGAAGCCCGGGAGCCGACCATGTTCCTGGCCCGCGTCGAAGGCAGCATCACCGCAACCCGCAAGCACCCCAGCTTCGAGGGCTGGCGGCTGTTGATCTGCCAGCCGATCGACGGCGCGGGCCGCCCGTTCGACGCCCCGCAGGTGGCCATCGACGCCCACGGCGCCGGGCTGCATCAACGGGTCATCATCTCCTCCGACGGCCTGGCCACCCGCGAAGCCGTCGGCGATCCCAAAAGCCCCGCCCGCTGGATGGTCGTCGGCATCGTCGACGAACCCTCCTCCACCCCCAACCCATGAGATTGGGCATGGTCATTGGTCGCGTCACCCTCAGCCGGACGATCCCTCAATACGAGGGCGGCCGGTTCCTGCTGGTGACGCCGTTCACGCGCGAGCAATACAGCCGGCCGCCCGAATTGCCGCGCGGACTCAGTCCCCGTCCTTCGCCCGTCATCTATGACAACCTCGGCGGCGGCACGGGCGACATCGTCGGCTACGTCGAAGGCCGCGAAGCCTCGATGCCCTTCGACGAACCGACGCCCGTGGACGCCCTCTGCGTCGCCCTCGTGGACCACATCTTTCATCACCCGCCCGACACACCATGAAGCCCGTCATCTCCGCCCGTGACATCGAAGAAATGCGCCGCCAGGGCAAGGACCTGAACGCCCTGCCCGCGGACGCCCTGCTGACGCCCTCGGCCCGGGACCTGTTGCGGGAGCTGGGGATCAACCCGCCCGTGCCGGCGGCCGGTGCCGGCTCCGCCCCCCGGCGCAACGGCGCCCCTCCGGCCGCCCCGGCCAAACCGCCGTCCTCCAAGAGCTCCCGCGAGGAAATCGAGGCCTACTTCAACTCGCCCGAATGCCACGAGCTGAAAGAGCAGATCTGCGACATTGGCCGCCGCCTCTGGCACCGGGCCTACGTGGACGGCAACGGCGGCAACATCGCCATCCGCGTGGGCGAGGATGTGGCCCTTTGCACTCCCACCCTGGTGAGCAAGGGCTTCATGAAGCCGGAGGACATGTGCCTGGTGGACTTCGAGGGCAACCAGCTCGCCGGCCTCAAGAAGCGCACCAGCGAGATCCTCATGCACCTGCAGATCATGCAGCGGCAGCCGCGGGCCGTGGCCACCGTCCATTGCCATCCGCCCTACGCCACCGCGTTCGCCGTGGCCGGCGTCAAGCCGCCCACCTGCATGATCCCGGAATTCGAGGTCTTCGCCTCGGTGGCGATCGCCCCCTACCGCACCCCCGGCACCCCGGAGATGGGCAAGCTGGTCGCGGACTTGGTGGACAAGCACAACACCATTCTGATGGCCAACCACGGCGTGGTCTCCTGGAGCCACCTGGGGGTCGAGGATGCCTACTTCAAGATGGAGATCCTCGAGGCCTACTGCCGCACCGTCATGGTCACGGCCCAGATCGGCAAGCCGCCCAACACCATGAGCCCCGAGCAGTTGAAGGAGCTGCTCCAGATCAAGGAAGGGCTCGGCATTCCCGATCCCCGCTACGGCCTCAAGGAATGCGAACTCTGCGACAACGCCGAGTGGCGGCCGGGCGTCACCTGCGCCATCCCGCCCCGCCCGGAAAACGCGGGCGGCCCGGACGTGGACCCCGAGGCCGAGGCCCTCGTCAAGGCCATCACCGACCAGATCATGGCCGGCATCGAATGACCGATGACGAAGTCCCTGGACCTCAAGCTGGCGGAGATCCGCGCCAACCCCTCGACGCGGACCTTCATCCTTGCCGACGCCAAGGACGCCGACATGGCCTTCGGCATCCGCGCGACCGGTCCGCGGCATTACCTCTCCAGCCGCGGCGCCCATGCCGCGCAGTTCTCGCCGGAAGTCTGGACCCGTGAGGAGTTCGGCTACCGCAATCTGCCCGAGTTCCTCGACATCATCCGCGAGGTCACCCGCCAGGCCGTGGTGGACATCATGCTCATGTCCGCCAGCGTCAACGAGCAGCTCACCATCAAGGAGGGCCTCTTCCGCGACAGCCCGGTGACCCCGGCCGTCCGCGCCAACGACACCACCGACGTCTGGGCCGTGCGGCACGGACGCTACCTCGGCCAGCCTTCCCATCCTTTTCGCTCCGCCACCATCGACCACATCCAATGCGGCCGGGCGGAGTGCGACCGCTCGACCGAGGATTTCCCCGGCGCCAACCTCGGCCTTTACTCGATCACCTTCGTCAACGACCTCGAGCAGGACCTCGCCACCCTCCAGGCTTTCAAGGAGTTCCGCCTCGAGGCCGAGCGCAAAGGGTTCCGCTACTTCCTCGAAGTCTTCGACCCCAATGTGGACAGCGGCATCCCACCCGAGAAACTCGGCGAGTTCATCAACGACCACATCGTCCGATCCCTGGCGGGAGTCACCGAGGCCGGCCGGCCGTTGTTCCTGAAGATCGCCTACCACGGGCCCCGGTTGATGGAGGAGCTGGCGCAGTACGATCCGAACCTCGTGGTCGGCATCCTCGGCGGCAGCGCCGGCACCACCTACGACGCCTTCAAGCTGATCCACGACGCCCAGAAGTACGGCGCCCGCGTGGCCCTCTTCGGCCGCAAGATCAACCACGCCGAGCATCAACTGGCCTTCATCGAGATGCTGCGGCTCATCACCGACGGCCGTCTCACCCCGGAGGAAGCCGTCCGCGCCTACCACGACATCCTCGGCAAACTGAAGATTCCCCCCAAACGCACCCTCGAAGAAGACCTGCAGCTCACCGACCAGTCGATGAGCTACGACAGCGACTCGCGCCGCCGCACCATCCTGACTCCGGCCCGACCGGCCGGCGCGCCTGCACGTGCTGAAGGGCCTGCGAATGACGCCTCCCAAGCGCCGACGTCCGCCCGGGAAGCCGAACCGGCGGGAACCGCCGCCCCTTCCTGGCCGGTGCGGCCCGACGGCACGCCGGATTTCGAGGCCATGACCCCGGCCCAACGGCTCGCCTATCACCAGGACCGACTGCGACGGCAGTTCGGCTGAGCCCTCTCCACCCCCTGCCTTTTCCGAGGTCTGCCGGTCGCCGGTCAACCGGGGATCGCATCGACAGATGCGGCGGATTCGGCTATCGTCTTCCCAACGCTCGGAGTGTGGACAGATCAACCGGACTGGCCCGATGAAAGGCGAACCACCCACGATCGTCCCGTTGAACGGCGGTTCCGCCGAAGAACCCGGCATGACCCGCCTGGCGGAGTTGCTGGACCGGCGCACGCGGCTGGCGGAGGTGTTTCGGAAGGAAGGGGACCGCATCCGTTGTCTGGCCTGCGCCCATCGGTGCCTGCTCCGGCCGGGGCAGCGGGGCATCTGCAAGGTCCGGTTCCATGGCGGCGACGGCTTGCGGGTGCCGTTCGGCTACGTGGCCGGACTGGCGGTGGACCCGGTCGAGAAAAAGCCGTTTTTCCACTTCCTGCCCGGCAGCGACGTGCTGACGTTCGGCATGCTGGGTTGCGATTTCCGCTGCGACTATTGCCAGAACTGGATCACCAGCCAGGCCCTGCGCGATCCGGCGGCCGGAGCCTCCATCCAAGCGACCACTCCGGAGCAGATCGTCGGCGCCGCCCTCCGCACCGGCGCGCGGGCGGTGGTCTCCAGCTACAACGAACCGATCATCACCGCCGAGTGGGCGGCGGCCGTGTTCGACGCCAGCCGCCGGGCCGGCCTGCCGACGGCCATCGTCTCCAACGGCCACGGCACGCCCGAGGTGCTGGACTACCTGCAGCCCCGGCTGACGGCGGTGAAGATCGACCTGAAGACCTTCGACGCCCGCCGCTATCGGCGGTTGGGCGGCAAACTGGACGCCGTGCTCGAAACGATCCGCTCTGTCCACCAGCGCGGGTTGTGGCTGGAGATCGTCACCTTGGTGGTGCCCGGGTTCAACGACGACCCCGCCGAGCTGCGGGACATCGCCTCCTTCCTGGCCGGGATCAGCCCGGACATTCCCTGGCACGTGACGGCGTTTCATCCGGACTACCAGATGACCGAGCCGCCGCGAACCCGGGCCGAACAACTCCTCCGCGCCGCGGAAATCGGCGAGGAAGCGGGGTTGCGATTCGTTTACGCCGGCAACCTCCCGGGCCAGTTGGGCGATCGCGAGGACACCCGCTGCCCCGGCTGCGGCGCCACGCTCATCCGGCGGCGGGGTTTCCATGTGCTGGCCAACCGCCTCGGGCCGGAGGGGCGGTGTCCGGATTGCCAGAGGGCCATCCCCGGCATCTGGCGACGGCCTTCTCCTGACCCGGCGACCGGCGGCAATCGCCGCGATTCACCCACCTCCAACCAGAACGGCTGAACCGGTCGGGCGAACCTGTCACCACGAGCCATGACTTCCGGAACCGCCAGACGCATCCGTCCCCCCGCTCAAGCGGGCCGCTTTTATCCGGGCCTGCCCGCCGTGTTGGAACGGGAGGTCCGGGCGATGCTG
>RFJD01000269.1 GCA_003695015.1 Verrucomicrobiota bacterium
CCTCCTGATGCGCCCGCAACCACCGCGCCCGGCGTTGCATCAACAGGTTTTCCAGCCGATGGGCCGGGGTGGCGTCCGGATCGATCGCCAACGCCTGCGTCAGCAGCGCGTCGAACTCGGCGAAGTTCTGTTCCTGCACGCTGATCGCCTCGGCGAACGCCACGAACGGCCCGGCCAGGCGTGCGCCGGACAACGCCACCGCCTCTTGAAAATGACGCCAGGCGCGCTCCCGGGCGGCACCCTCGGCTCCTTGCCGGCTGGGTTCGTAGCTGATGAGCAGGGCATGGATCGCGCCGTCGTTCCACTCCGGATCCAGCGCCAGCGCCCGGTCGATCAACGCCTCCATCTGCGGCACCTCGCTCACGGCGGCCGGATCGTCCTTCGAAAGCGAAATGCGCGCGCCCCACGCCGCCGCGGTCCAGTAGAGCAACGGCACGTCCTCGCGACGCGTCATGGCCACGGCGGCTTGGGGATCCCGGCGCAGGGCGCGGGTGAACCCCGGATGGGCGGCCTCGAGGCCACGGAGGCCATAATCACGCGCCCGTCGCAGCAAACGCCGGGCCCGGGCGCGGACCGCCTCGGCCGCCTCGAAATCCGTTTCCTCGAGTTCATCCGCCTTCGGCAGGACGAACCCGTAGGCGTACTGGGTGAACCCGGCGGCCAAGGCTTCCAACAGGCCCCGGTGCTCCGGGCTCTCGGCCAGCAGCGTCTCCATGAGCTTGAGGCCGAAGGGCACCGCCGCCTCGACCAGCTCGGGGTCGTCGTCGCTGGCAAACACCCCACCCCCGCCCGCGCCGGCGAGGGTGTCGGCCACGCGATCGACGGCCATTTGCTTGAGCGAGCAACCGGCGCCGCATCCCGCCAACAGCGCCGCCAGAACCAGTGCGCGTTTCGGGAAAAGCGCGGATTTCATGGCGTCAAGGGTAGTGAACAGGCGAAGCCGGAACCAGCCGAAAGCCGCCCGCCAACCGCAGGCGCGGTCAGCCGGACAACCCCTCGCCTTCCGGCGGCTCCAGCTCCTCGGTCTCCTCACCGAGGTCCTCGATCTCATGCCGCACCCGCCGCGGCAGGTGGGGCCGGACGAACCCGTAAACCAGATAGGCGGTGAAGATCAACGGCAGCACCACCGGCAGGATGCGCTCCCGCAAGACCAGGATCACCCCGAGGAACAGCAGGGCGATCACCAGCTTGATGAACGGCCGCCGGGCCCGGAGATCCAGCTTCTTGAAGGAGGGGTAGCGGACCTCGCTGATCATCATCACCGACAGGAACAGCAGGATCACCGGCAGGATGTAGCGCCAATGGCCGCGGGGGAACTCCCGTTCCTCCAGCCACATCAGGAACAGCGTCAGCGAGGCCACCAACCCCGCCGCCGCCGGAATGGGAAACCCGAGAAAATCGCTGTCGCCGGTCACCCCCCGGGCGGCGAGGCAGTTGAACCGCGCCAGCCGCAGGGCCCCGCAGATCAGGTAGATCGAGGCCACCAGCCAGCCCAGTTCCTGGTACTTCGAGAACACGTCGTGCAGCACGATCCGATGCACCAGAAACGCGGGCGCGGCGCCGAAGGAGATCAGGTCCGCCAGCGAGTCGAACTCGCGCCCGAAGGCGCTCTCCTGGCCGCCCCACCGGGCCAACCGGCCGTCGAGGATGTCGAAGATGCAGGCCAGCAGGATGAAGCCCAGGGCGTGGAGGATGGTTTCGTTGAAATTGGCGGCGCTGGCGTCGGCCTCGACGATCTTGGTCAGCGCCAGAAAACCGCAGAAGAGGTTCCCGCCGGTCATCAGGTTCGGCAGGATGAAAATCTTGAGCCGCTCGTTGACGCGATCCAACGGCGCGGGCGAAGGGGCGGGGGATTCGGCCATGGTTCAGGTCCTCCGGGCCACGATGGTTTCGCCGCCGCGCACGCGATCGCCCGGACGAACGACCACCTCGTACCCGGGCGGCAGGTAAAGGTCCACGCGCGAGCCGAACCGGATCAGGCTGATCCGCTCGCCGCGGGCGACCTGGTCGCCTTCTTGGACCCACGGAACGATCCGCCGGGCGATCAAGCCGGCGATGAGCCGCACGCCAATGCGTTCGTCCGGCCGCTCGGCCGATTCGATGCCGATCAGGACGTTCTCGTTGAACCGGGCCGAGTCGGTGCGCATGGCGTTGAGGAATTGGCCGGCCGTGTGGCGGCGCAGGACGATGCGGCCGGCCACCGGGGCGTACTGCACGTGGACGTCGAAGATCGAGAGAAAGATCGAGACGCGCCGGCACCGGCCGCCCAGGAAACTGGGCTCCTCGATCTCGTCCACCACGTCCACCTTCCCGTGGGCGGGGGCGACGATGGCGTCGGCGTCCCGGGGCACGCGAGGCTGGGGATCGCGGAAGAACCAGACACAGAACAGGGCGAACACCGCCCACAAACCCAGCAACAGGCCGGCGGCCTCGGCGACCAAGTGGCCGAGCAGCCGCGCCAAGGCGCCCACGAAGATCAACCCCAGCACCACCACCAGCGCCGTGTAGATCATCCGCACGGCGGCGCGACCGGCTTTCCCGGCGTGTTTCATGCCCGCATCCTAGGAAGTCGGGCGGGCTTGAAAAGCGGATTGATCCGCCCTCAGCCCTGCTTGTCGAGGGTGCCGGGAGGGACGATTTCCACCCGGGCGTGCTCTTCGAGGAAGTCCAGCACCTTCCGGAGCAGGATGTTCAGCGCCACGGCGCCGAACTGGTTGTTCTCCTCGAGATCCCGGACCAGTTTGTCCGGCGAAACGCGCCGCGCCACTGACATCTGGAACAACTCGCGGTTGATGTCCTCGCGGCTGATCTCGATTTTCTCGGCGTCGGCGATCCGCTGGGCCACGAACTCCCACTTCAGCCGGTCCCGGGCGGTGTTGCGGGCCACGGCGTAGATCTGGTCCTTCTGCTGTTCCACCGCCTCCCGGGGCAGCCCCTTGGCCAGGTTTTCCTGGACGATGTCGTACACCACCCGCTTGGTCTCCTCCTCCAGCAGGGTGGGCGGCAGTTCGCAACTGAACCGCGCCAGCAGGTTGTCCACCACCTGGCTGCGGATCATCCGCCGCCGCCGGTCCTCCAGCTCCCGCGTCAAATCCTCCCGCACGCCCCGGCGGAGGTCCTCCATGTTCTCGGCCCCAAGCGACTTGGCGAACTCGTCGTCCAGCTCCGGCAACCGCCGCTCCTTCAGGCCGACGATCTCGACCTCGTACTCGCCTTCTTTCTCCGCCAGCTCGGGAATGACGAAGTCCTTCGGGAAAGTGACCTTGACGGTGCGCTTGTCGCCGACCTTCGCGCCTTGGAGCTGGTCGGTGAACCCGGGGATGAAATGGCTGTGCTCGACCACCATCCAGACGTCCTTCTTCTCGGTGACGCCCGTGGCGGTGGGGTTGAAATCGGTCAACGGCTTGCCTTCACAGGTGCCGCGATAGTTGACGACCACGTAATCGCCGGCGGAAACCTCCCGCTCGACGTCCACGTACTGGACCTTCTGCTCGCGGAGCACCTCGAGGGCCTTCTCGACGTCCTCGTCGGTCACCCGGCGGTCCTCGACCTTGGCGGGCAGGCCCTTGTACTCCGGCAGCTCGAACTCGGGGACCACCTCGACCTTGGCCTTGATGACGAAGGGCTGTTCGGGATCAAGCGGGTTCTCCTCGACCTGCGGCTGCAACACCGGCTGGAGGTTCTGCTGTTTGAGGGCTTTGTCGAGCTGCTCGTTGACCAGCTTGCGGCGGGCCTCCTCGCGAATGACCTCGCCGTATTGTTTCTCCACCAGCCGCACGGGCGCCTTGCCCGGCCGGAAACCGGGAATGTTCACATGGCGCGCGACTTGGCGGGCCGCGTTTTGGATGGCCGTGCGGATGGCTTCGGGCGCCACTTCGATCTCGAGGCGGCGCGTGCAGGGACCTGCGTTCTCGACCTTGACGTTCACTGTGCTTGTACAACCGTGGCTGGACCGGCGACAGCCGGAGGGCCGCGCCGGGCTCCGTTGCCGGAGCGAGAAGCCCGGACCGTAGAAGGGCCCGCCCCCGCCGTCAAGCGGCTTTGCGCGCGCGTGTCACCCCCGAAACCCGGCCACCAGGAGCAGCGCAATGAGCGGAGAGGGGGAAGAGTGAGGGAGGTTTGAGTCCGCGGGTGGGTTGGTCGATGTGCGGCCATCCCGGCTGCCTTGCGCTGTGGTGTGGGTATCTTGCCTGCCCGGCCCGCAGTCCAAGCACCTGGCCTGCACCCCTCCCAGCCTCCGCCTTGCGTCTTCGCGTCTTTGCGTCTTCGCGTGGACTCGCGGCTGCCGGAGGCTGAAGGCTGGCAGCGTGGCGGCGAAAAGCGGCAGAGGGCTGCCGCACCCCACAACGCAAGCGTCCTCGGCCGCCATCTCCCCGTGCCACCCGCCTACCTTGGGATGCTTTGTGGTGACGGCATCTTGCCTGCCCGGTCCGTGGTCCAAGCACTTGGCCTGCACCCCTCCCAGCCTCCGCCTTGTGTCTTCGCGTCTTCGCGTCTTCGCGTGCACTCGCGATGCTTGGAAGCCGGAAGCCTGCACGGCTGCGGCCAGCCAGCGGACCGGTTCGGGGGCTCAGATCTTCCAAGGATCGCGCTTTTCGCGGTCGAGCCAGGTGTTGGCTTCGTCGTCGCCGATGAAACGCTGGGCCACCGGATCCCAGCGCAGCCGCCGCTTGTTCCAATAGGCCAGGTTGCCCAGGTGACAGACGGTCACCGAACGGGCGCCGATCTCGACGTCGCAGATGGGCCGCTGCCGGGTCCGGATGCAGCGGGTGAAGTCCACGTAATGGTTCTGGCTCCGGTAGAGCTGGATGGGCAGCTTGCCGAAATCGACCTTTTCCAGCTCCTTGGGTTCGGCGGCGAACCGGCCGCGGTCCACGCAGACCTTGCCCTTGGTGCCCACGAAGACGACCCCGTAACGGTAGCCGGGCAGGCCGCCGTGGATGAGACGGGCGCCGTTGGCGTAGATGTACGTCAGCGTTTTGAACTCCTTGCCGTCGGGCGGGATGATCTCGACCGGACCGCTGTGATCCATGCCCAGGCCCCATTGGGCGATGTCGAAGTGGTGGGCGCCCCAGTCGGTCATGCCGCCGCCGGAATACTCGCGGTAGTCGCGCCAGCGGGGGAAGTGGTTATGCACGCCGCGGGGGCTGAGGATGGAGTTGTAGGGCCGCAGGGGCGCCTGGCCCAGCCACATGTCCCAGTCGAGGCCGGGCTCCATCGGTTCCTCCGGCAGATCGCACCATTTGCTGGGGCCGCCGACGTTGGCGTACACCTCCTTGACCTCGCCGATGAGGCCGTTGCGGACCAGCATGCAGCCCTTCCAGAAGTTGCTGTCCGAGCGCTGCATCGAGCCGGTCTGAAAGACCACCCGGTTCTCCCGCACGGCCTGCACCATCAGGATCGCCTCCCGGATGGTCAGCGAAAGCGGCTTCTCGCAATAGATGTCCTTCTTGCGCCTGGCGGCCATGATCACCGGCAGCGCGTGCCAGTGGTCGGGGGTGGCGATGACGACGGCGTCGATGTCGTCCCGGGCGAGCAGCTCGCGGAAGTCACGGTAGGCGGCGCAGCCCTTCCACGGTTTGCCGGTGCGGGTCGAGTAGAAGTCCTCGACCAGTTTCCGGTGGTACTCGCGGCGGGTGGTGTCCACGTCGTTGACCGCGACGACTTGGACGTTTTCGTGCGGCAGGAAGCTGTGGAGGAGGTGGCGGCCCTGTTTGCCCACGCCGATGTAGCCGAAGCGCAGGCGTTCGCCGGGGGCGTTTTGCCCGCGGGCGGACCAGACGGCGGAGGGCAGGAGCGCGGGAAGGGTCAACCCGGCCGAGGCGGCCAGGAACCGGCGGCGGGAAAGGTGCATTTGCATGGCCCGCAAGGATGCGGCCGGGAACCCCGCCGGACAAGGGCGATGTGCGGGGACCTCGCCGGCGGTGGCAGGTCCGGCCGGCCGCCGGCTCATCAGTCGCGTTCGACCGCCCGGAGTCTTCAAGAGCCGGCCGGATGCCAGTGATCCTGGCCGGCAGGACGCCGCCGCTGTGGCCGGCAGGATGCCGGCGCTCCAGTCGTCAAGATGTCGGCGGTCCGGCCGGCAGGATGTCCGGCGATCCAAGCTGTCAAGATGCCGGGGCTTCGGCCGGATGCCCGCTCACCAGCCGCGTTCGAGGGCCCGCCGTTTCCAGAGGAACTCGAACAGGTTGCCCTCGTGGGGTTGGTCCCAGGAAACCTTCAGCGTGGGCACCGGGCCGATGTTGAGCCGCTCGATGTTCGGCGCGGCCATCAACTCCCGCAGCCAGACCTCGTCGCGCGTGATGGCGGTGACGGCCAGCGTGGTCCCGATCCGGCCGATCATCTCCGCTTGCGGGCACTCGACGACGCAGGCGTAGGGACACAGAAACTCCCGGCTGAACAGCGGGTGCTCCATCGATTCCGCCCAGATGATCGTCGGCCGCAGATAGGTCGCCCCCTCGAACACCACCTTCCGCGGTCCGTTCCGGAACGCCGCCGTGAGCTCCTCCGCCCCCGGCGTCTTCAGCCC
>RFJD01000270.1 GCA_003695015.1 Verrucomicrobiota bacterium
CGGCCCGGCGGCCTGATCGTGGCCCACAACATCAATCCCCGTCAGGCCGACCCCCGCTACTTGAAGGCCATCACCTCGGATCCGAACCTGGAAACCATCTTCCTCAACCTGGCCACCTCGGGCATCAGCGTGACGATGAAGAAACGTTGAACCTGCCACAGACGCCGGCCGACAACCGGCGCAAGGACTTCGCACCCGAACCAGCCGTTACCGCGGCTGGTTTTGTCTTCGCCACCGCGGCCGGGCCTTCGCAGGTCACCAGTCCTCCGGCATCGCCACTACGAAGATCTGGTTCGACCACCGGCCCGCGGCGTCCGGCATCCGGCGCACGTAGGCAATCCAACGGCCGTCCGGCGAAAACACGCAGGCCTCGGGCCGGGGCGAAGTGGCGTCGGCATGACGCGGCGTCAATCGCCGGGTCCGCCCGTGGGTCATGTCCGTGACGCAGACGCTGTGGTCCATGACGTGCGCCACCCAGCGGCCGTCCGGGCTCCAACTGAACGCGGAAGCCACGGGATGCTCCCCGCGCGTCCATTGGCGGGGAGGACCGCCTCGGGGCGAAACCGTCCAGAGCTGCACCACGCCGGCGTCGTCCTTCATCAGGAAGGCCAGCCGCTCGCCGTCGGGCGAACTGCGCACCCAATGCCTCGGGCCCTGCACGCCCGGATGCCGCCGGTGGGTCGTGAAGGTGAGCCGGCGTTGGCGGACGCCCTTCGGCGGAAAAGGCAGCCGCGTTTCCGTCCCGGCCAGCGGGCCGTCGCCGGGCCGGGTCAGGTCTTCCGGAAGATCGACGATGAACACCTCGGTCACCTTGCGCCCCTCGCGGCTCCGCACATCCCCCAGAAACGCCAATGCGGATCGCTGCCGCTCTCCATCGGCGCGGGTGTAACCGTTGGTCCCCACCCAGCCCTCCTCATAGGCGCGGGTGATGTCGTTGCTGCCCGGCCGCGGCAAAGCCGTCGTGCGCGTGACCAACACCGTAAACCAGGCGCCGTCGTGATTGCGGGGGTGGTCCCGCTTCACCCGCACCGGACCCGCCGGCACGGAGACCCCCACGTTCCGCTGGTTCAGATCGTGATCCGGCCCCGGCTCAGTGAAGCGGCGCAGCACCTCGTCCTCATAGGTGAAACTCACCGCCTGGCCGTCCGGGCGATACACGTGCACATGGGAGCCGCCCCGCAGGGCCCCGGGCGTGAACGGCGGCGTCAGGTCCCGCGCATCGAGGTTCACCGGTGTCCCCGGCGGATCGACGTCCAGCCAAACCCCGCGCCGTCTCGAGGCGCCATAAGTCCACTCCGGCGTGGGATGCTCGGGCCCGTGGATGAAGATGATGCGCTGGCGCCGGGGATGCCACGTCACCACCCCGCAAGCGGCGCCGTTCCGGGCTTCGTACAACACCCGGACCTCGCGGGTGAAAACGTTGACCGCTTCGATCCGGACGCCATCGAACCGTTCCCCGGCCGGATCCGACCGGGTGTCGTAGGCAATCCACCGGCTGTCGGGCGACCACACGCCGATGTTGGTCAGGATGCGACCGCCGGGACCGGAGGTGAGTTGGTGTTCAGTCATCGCCATGGCCATGCCACCGGCCAGCAACGCGGCGGCCATGCTCCGGCCGAGCCCTTGCCAAGCCGATGCCCCGCGCCGAGCCAGCCGCCAGGCATGACGGGAGCCGGTCCGCCGGTCGAACAAGTCATGGGCTGTACGCTGGAACATGCGCCCAAGGCAACACACCCGGGCCCGGAAGGCCAGCCGGAACCGCCCTGCCGCCCGCCGCCGGTCAAACCACCAGTTCCGGATGCCTTTTCTCCGGATCGATGCCCAGATCGCGAATCGCCTGCGCCACGACCTTGCGGTCCACCTCGCCCCGCGCGGCCAGCGAATGCAGGGTCGCCACGACAATGCTCTCGGCGTCGATCTCGAAAAACCGCCGCAGGCGCGGCCGGGTATCGCTGCGGCCGAAACCGTCGGTTCCCAGCGTCACCAAGCCGCCCGGCACCCACGGGGCGATCAGTTCCGGCACGGCGCGGACGTTGTCGGAGACGGCGATGAACGGCCCCTTCTCGGCGCCGAGCAAACGCCGGACCAACGGTTCGCGCGGCTCCGCCTCCGGATGCAGGCGGTTCCAACGATCCGCCAAGATGGCCTCGTGCCGGAGCCGCTTGTAGCTGGTGGCGCTCCAGACGTCCGCCGAGACGCCGAACCGCTCGGCCAGGATGCCCTGGGCGCGGAGCGCTTCGTTGATCAACGGCCCGCTGGCGAGCAAATGCGCCTTGTGCGCCAGATCTTCCGGCCCCGGCCGGAACCGGTACAAACCGTCCAGGATGCCCTGCTCGGCGCCTTCCGGCATCGGCGGCATCGGGTAGTTCTCGTTGTAGAGGCAGAGGTAGTAGAAGATTTCCTCGCCCTCGACGTACATCCGCCGCAAGCCGTCGGCGATGATCACCGCCACCTCGAAGGCAAAAGCCGGGTCGTAGGCCATGAGGGTTGGGATCGTCGAGGCCGCCAGCAGGCTGTGGCCGTCTTGGTGCTGCAACCCCTCGCCGTTCAGGGCCGTGCGGCCCGAGGTCGCCCCGAGCAGGAAGCCCTTGGCCCGGATGTCGCCCGCCAGCCACATCAGGTCCCCCACCCGCTGGAAGCCGAACATCGAGTAGTAGGTGTAGAACGGGATCATCGGGATCCCGTGCGTGGCATAAGAAGTGCCCGCCGCGATGAACGAGGACATCGCGCCCGCTTCGGTGATCCCTTCCTCGAGGATCTGACCGTCCTTGGTCTCGTGGTAGTAGAGGAGCGATTTGCTGTCCACCGGCTCGTAGAGCTGCCCTTTGGGGGAGTAGATGCCCACCTCCCGGAACAAGGCGTCCATCCCAAAGGTGCGGGCTTCGTCGGGGATGATCGGCACCACATGCCGGCCGACTTCCTTGTGCCGGATCAACATGCCCAGCAGGCGGACGAAGGCCATGGTCGTCGAGACCGCCATCGAACCCGAGCCGCGCAGGAACTCGGCGAAATAATCGAGGCCGGGCACCGGCAGCGGTGCGGCTTCGACCCGCCGCTCCGGCAGGTAACCGCCCAGCGCTTTGCGGCGTTCCTGCAGGTAGATCATTTCCGGGCTGTCCGGCGCCGGCCGGTAAAACGGCGTCTCCGGGATGTCCTCGTCGCGGATCGGGATCCCGAAGCGAGACCGGAACTCCCGCAGCTCCTTTTCGTTGAGCTTCTTCTGCTGGTGGGTGATGTTGCGCCCCTCGCCGGCCTCGCCCAGCCCGTAGCCCTTGATGGTCTTGGCCAAGATCACCGTCGGCTGGCCCTTGTGCTCCACCGCGGCCTTGTACGCCGCATAGACCTTGCGCGGATCGTGCCCGCCGCGCAGCAGCTTGCGGATCTGGTCGTCGGTGAGGTGGTTGACCAAGGGCAGCAGCTCGGGGTACTTGCCGAAGAAATGCCGCCGGGTGTAGGAGCCGGGTTCGACCGAGTATTTCTGGTAGTCGCCATCGACGGCCTCCTCCATTCGCTTGATCAACAGCCCGGTCTTGTCCGCCGCCAGCAGGGGATCCCAGTCCGAACCCCAGATGACCTTGATGACGTTCCAGCCGGCGCCGCGGAAGGCGGCCTCGAGTTCCTGGATGATCTTGCCGTTGCCGCGCACCGGACCGTCGAGACGCTGCAGGTTGCAGTTGACGACCCAGGTCAGATTGTCCAAGCCCTCGCGCGAGGCCAGCGTGAGCGAACCAAGCGTTTCGGGTTCGTCCGTTTCGCCGTCCCCCACGAAACACCAGACGCGCGGTTCCGGCCCCTTGAGGAAGCCCCGGGCCCGGAGGTAACGGTTGAACCGCGCCTGGTAGATCGAGAGGATCGGCCCCAGCCCCATCGACACGGTGGGGAACTGCCAGAAATGTGGCATCAAGTACGGATGCGGATAGGACGACAACCCGCCGCCCTCGGCCAGTTCCTGGCGGAAATGGTGGAGGTGGTGTTCTTCGAGGCGGCCTTCCAGAAACGCCCGTGCGTAGATGCCCGGCGCCGCATGGCCTTGGAAGTAAACGATGTCGCCGGGATGATCCGCCGAACGCGCCCGGAAGAAATGGTTGAAGCCGATTTCGTAGAGCGTCGCCGAGGAGGCGTAGGTGGAGATGTGGCCACCCAAGCCCTCGTGCTTGCGGTTGGCGTTGACCACCATCGCCATCGCGTTCCATCGCACGTAGCTCTTGATGCGCTTTTCCAACGCCCGGTCGCCCGGCCATTCCGGCTCGTCCTCCGCCGGGATGGTGTTGACGTAAGGCGTGCTCACCACCTGCGGCACGGGTACGCCGCGGCGGCGCAACCCCTCCAGCAGCCCGCTCATGTACCGGCGCACCCGGTTTTCCTCCTCTTTCGAAAGCGTCAACCCCAGCAACCGCTGGTGCGTCTCGATCCATTCCTGTTCGTATTGCCTGGCGTCGCTCATGGTCCGAAAGGATTGGTCTCCGCGTCTCCGGTTCCTCGCGGCGATCGCTCCCGCCGCCTCGTGTCCGCCGCCGTCCGGCGGCCCCGGGCCGCCAACCGACCCCGAGAACGCCGCCCAAGATACCCGTGAACCCGGCCCAAACAATCCAATACCTGGACTGGACCGGCCCCGATCCGGCCACGAATCTGGCCGCCGACGAAGCCCTCCTCCTTGCCTGCGAAGCCGGCGGACCGGAAACCCTCCGTTGCTGGGAGCCGTCCACACCGTTCGTCGTCCTCGGCCGCGGCAACCGGCTCGAACGCGAGGTCAACCTGGCCGCCTGCCACCGGCGTGCCATCCCCGTCCTTCGCCGGATCAGCGGCGGCGGCGCCGTCGTCCAACTGCCTGGGACGCTCAATTACGCGCTGATTCTGCGCACCGACCGGCCGGGCCTCGAAACCATCGCCCGCACCAATCGCTCCATCCTCGAACGGGTGGCCTCGGCACTGACGCCGCTGCTCGGGCGCCCCGTGGTCATCCGCGGCCACACCGACCTCTGCCTGGGCCACCACAAGTTCGCCGGCAACGCCCAACGCCGCCTGCGTCGCGCCGTTCTCTTCCACGGCTCCATTCTGTTGAACGCCAACCTGGACCTGCTCGCCGAACTTCTCCCCCACCCTTCGCGCGAACCCGATTACCGCCAGCGCCGGCCGCACCGGGATTTCCTCCTCAACTTGCAACTGCCCGCCGCCGTCGTCCGGACCGCCCTCCGCGACGCTTGGAACGCCGTCACCCCCGCCAAGCCGCCACCCGCGACTCTTCTTCAGGACTTGGTTCGCCAACGCTATGGCCGCGCCGAATGGAACACCCGCCTCTGAGGCGCCCCACGCCCGCGCTTTCGACGTTGGACACACCCCCACCGGCAGCTACCTTCCCGCCATGAGCGGCAACCCCGCCATCCCCAACCACTGGCAGTCCGTCCGCGACCATTCCCGGGCGTGGGAGGAATTCCTCCTGGTTTACCCGGTGGTCTCGCGCCGCAGCGGCGGCCTCTCCATCGGCGTCAACCTCAACCCGGACAAACGCTGCAACTTCGATTGCGTTTACTGCGAAGTGGACCGCCACACCCCGCCCCGCATCCTGAAGGCCGATCCCGACCGCATCCGGACCGAACTCGCCGCCATGATCCGCGCGGCCCGCAGCGGCGAACTGGCCCGCCACCCCCGCTTCCGGGAAACCGGCGACCTGACCCGCCGGATCCGCGATATCGCCTTCAGCGGCGACGGCGAGCCCACCATGGTCCCGAACTTCGCCAAGTGCGTCCGGGCCGCCGCCGAGGTCAAGGAAGCCGAGGGACTTCACGACACCAAGCTGGTGCTCATCACCGACGCCGCCGGCTTGGACAAGGCCGATGTGCGACGCGGCTTGGAAATCCTGGACGCCCACCAAGGCGAGGTTTGGGCCAAGCTCGATGCCGGCACCGAGGACTACTACCGCCGCGTCAACCGCAGCCACGTCCGGTTCGACCGCATCCTCCGCAACCTCCTGCTGACCGCCCGCCAACGCCCCATCCTCATCCAGACCCTCTTCCTCAAACTGCACGGCCAACCCATGCCGCCGGAGGAACTCGAGGCCTATTGCCGCCGGCTCTGCGACATCCTCGACCAGGGCGGCCGCATCGGGGAGGTCCAGGCCTACACCATCGCCCGCCCCACCCCGGAACCATGGGCCACCCGGCTCGAACCGTCCGAGCTGGAGACCTTCGCCGAGGTGATCCGCCAACGAACCGGACTGCCCGTCAGCGTTTACCCCTGAGATCGGCCCACCACCCCGGCCAACGAGCGGACTACGAGAGCCAGTAGTTCACCAGCGCGTACACGATCAACGCCAGCAACACCAGCCCGACCCCGAGGAACAGGAAGCCCAGCGCGCGGGCGATGCCCGCCCAGCCCCGCCATTCCTCGCTTTCATCTTCGAGCTTCAGTCGACCCTCGGCCTCGAGCCGCTCGTACCACCGCCGCCGCTCGTGGAGCATTTCCTCCTTCGACACCCGTCCCGAAAAAATCACCGGGTCCATCGGAAACCGCTCCGGCCGGAAGTGCGTGTTGAAGAAGTGCACCGCGAAGATGAAGCCCGCAGCCAGCAGCGCCTCGTCCGAATGCACCACCAAGGCGACGTTGATCACCCAACCCGGCAGGTGCCGCGTGAACCATTCCGGGAACCACATGATCAAACCGGAAAAGCCGATGATGGCCACACCCCAGAAAACCGCGAAGTAGTCGAACTTCTCCCAGTACGTCCACCGGTCGAACTGGGGCCGCGGTCCCCGGCCCAGAAACCAACGCACATGGGCCACGAAATCACGCCAGTCCTGCCAGGTCGGGATCAGCGAGTCCGGCCCGAACAGCACCGTCCCCAGCCGTCGCCACTCGAAGCGACCCGTTTCCGGATTCCGCAACCGTCCGCGCCCGCGCCAGGCCTTCACCGCCAGCGACACCAGATGCAGGCCAAAGTACAGGAACGTGACCAGCGCCCCCACCCGGTGCAGCCACCGGGCGACCTCCGTTCCGCCCAGCAGATCCAACAGGACCTGTGCCCACGGGGCGCCATGGAACTTCAGCGGCATGCCCGTGGCCACCAACAGCAGAAAGCTGGTCACCACCAGCAGATGGAGGAACCGGTCAAACGGACGGAACCGGGAGAACCACTGCCGGCTCCGGCGCGCCGCCCGTTTGGCCTCCCGGAAACTCTTTGAGTCGTGCCGGTATTCCACCAGCGACCGCCCCAACCACAGCAACGTGTGCGCGCCGAAAAACGCAAAGACCGCCAGCAACAGACTCGTCATCCCCACAAACGCCAGATGCAACGCCGGATAGTTCTCCCCGTCGTGCGGGTCGGCGTGCGGCTGGTACCGGGTGAAGCCCGCCGTCGCCTGCGGATGGCACCGCCGGCAGGTGGCCAGGATGTTTTCGCTCGAAAGTTTCGAGTTTGGATCCGACACCGGCAACACGTCGTGATGGCCGTGGCAATCGTAACAGGCCGCCACCTCCGGCGCCCGGTTCGCCCGGCCGAGCGCCATCGCCTTGCCATGATACGTCTCCTCATACCGCGCCAACCGGTCCTGGTGGCAGGCGCCGCACCGCCGATCGCTGATCTGCTTGAAATGACCGTTCTCCGGCCGCTCGATGTCGTGCGCCGTATGGCAGTCGGTGCAAACCGGCGCTCGATCCTCCCCTTCGACGCGCACCCGCGCATGGACGCTCTGATCGAACGTCTGTTGCACCTTCAAATGACACCGGCCGCAGGTCTGGGGAATGCGGCTCGGATGAATCGGCGACTCCCGGTCCACCCGCCGCTTGATGTCGTGCACGCCATGACAGTCGTTGCAGGAAGGCGCCACCAACAGGCCCATGTCCAACAGCGCGTGACCGTGAATGCTGTCTTGGAAATGCGCCGGCGGCAGGTCACCCGGAATGCGGTAAGCCGCCGCCAGCTCGCGGTCCGCATGACACCGCCCGCAGGTCGCCGGCAGGTTCAGCTTGAACACCGGCGAGGCCGGGTCCCGGGCCGGCCGAATGTCATGATGCCCGTGGCAGTCCCAGCATTGCGCGGCGGCGCTCGGCCCCAATCGCTGGCTCACGCCGTGGATGCTGGAGGCGTACTGTTCGCCTTCCTCCTCATGGCATGCGGCACAATCGACCGGCTTGGTGGGAGCCTCGTTGTCCGGATGCTCCCGGGTCAGGTCCGCGTGACAATCCACACAACCGACCATCCCGCCGTGAACCGACTCGCCAAACCGCGCCTCGTCCACGTACAGGGAAACCTCCCGCCCATCCGGACCGGTCTTCGTGAGTTCCCGGTCTCCGTGGCAATCGAGACACTCGCCGTCCTCGATGACGTCCGGTTCATCCCCGGCGGCCTCGTCCGTGTCCTGCGCCCACACCGACCCCGGCGCGGCCGCCAGCAGAAGGGCGACCGCGCCGGCCAACCAGCATCCTGACCTCCAACTCGTGATTCTCATCCTGTCTCTCCCGGGACACGGACCCGGCCGGGAGAAACAGGCGCAGCGACGATCTCAGACCGGGTCAGATGCCCCCGCTATGGCAGTCGCTGCACAGCCAGCCCATTTCGTATTCGTCACCAGGATGCTTGAACGGTTGGCCCTTCGAGTCAAGCTTCTCTAATTCTTCGCCCGAACCTTGCGCCAGGATGATGTGGCAGGTGTCGCACCGGCTCAGCTCCAACACCTTCTCCCCATCCTCGCTCTGGTGCAGGTCGTCGTGGCACCGGAAGCAACCCGGCCACTCCTTGTGGCCGATGTTGTTCGGATACGCCCGCCAATCCGCCTTCATCCCCGGGAAGAAGTTTTTCCGGTAGATCGCCTGCACCTCGGCGATGGCCTGCGCCACCTTCTCGGCCGGCTGGTCCGCGTATTCCTCCTTGAACACCTCCTCGATCCGCGCCAGAGCCTCCTCCTTCGTCTCGTATTCCTCGCACAACACCGTCATCGCCTTTTCCTTGATCGACGGCAGGGATCGATCCAACCGCCCCAGGGCGATCGCGTTGTTCACCGCCTTGTTCGGCGAAAGGAAGTTGTGTGCGGGCCGGTTGTGGCAGTCCATGCAATCCATCACCCGCAGCTTGCTCTCGTCCACCTCCCCCTCGAAATCCTCGGTCTTGTACACGGTCACCGAGCCATCCGAGTGCGTCACCCGCACCCACGGGATCTCCTGCCGCTGCTCGTCCGCGGCGTAGTACTCGACCTTGTTGGCCACGTTCATGTGCCAGTGAATCCCGCCCACCGGGCCGCGATTCGGGTCCGCCCCGCCGACCTTCAGCTCCAGTTTCACGGCGTATTCCGTCGAGTTCTCGTCGGTGAGGTAGGAGTGAACCGTCTTCACCACGTCACCCACGAACGCCGCCGGCCAGTGACATTGTTCACAGGTGTCCTGGGCCGGCCGCAGGTTCTTGATCGGGGTCGGAACCGGACGCGGGTATTTCTCGAACAGCGTCGCATACACTTGGTAGGCGCCCGACAGTTTCGATTTCACGAACCACGTGGCCCCCGGCCCGATGTGACATTCCACGCAGGCCACGCGGGCGTGCGGTCCCTGCTCGTAGGTCGTCATCTCCGGTTCCATCACCGAGTGACACACCTTCCCGCAGAACTCGACCGATTCGGTCAGGTGGAACGTCTGATAGCTGCCAATGGCGCTCAACAACATGAAACCCACCGTGCAGACGGCCGCGATGATCAGCCGCTGGCGGTGCCGCGCCTGGGTCAGATCGATGATCAACGGCCGAAGCCGGTGGGTTCGCCGAATCCGCCGCCGCTCCCACCAAACGCCGTACAGCATCAAGGCAAACCCCAGCATCATGAACGCCGGCGACACCACGTAGGCCAAAATCCCCACGTACGGGTTGCCGGTCCCCATGAACAGCTCTGTCAGCCACAACAGGAAAAACGAAAACAGCGCCCCCACCACGATCAGCAGCCCGAACATGCTGATCCAGTTCTGCAGCAGTTTCGGTCGCGATCGTCCGTTCGTAGTCTGGCTTTCCGTGCTCATGATCTCTCCGCAAGAAGATGATTCGAATCGGTCGCTTGCACCGCCACGGATCCGGGGCTCGCCTCATTGCCTCAACCCGTTGTCTCCTAACGGGTTACAGCGACGAAACCACCGGCCCGCCCACACAACACACCGATTGTGAGGTCGAGATCGACATTAGTCCAGATCATTTTTACGGAATACACGATGCTTCTGGCTACTATTAGACGCGAGGTGAGCCGCTTTCGTCCTCCTTGCTTTTCCCCGCGCCGGCGTCCGCCGCCGAACCCCTCAACCACCCAGCCCTTCCGCCTCCGCCAACTCGTCCGCCAAGGCGCAAATGCGCTGATAGTAGGCCTCCCGATCCATCCCCAGCACCGCCGCCCCGAAGCTCTCTGCCTCCGCCGCCGAGGCAAAGTCGCCGTAGTTGACCACCACCAACTGGTACAAAGCCAGGGCGATCGCATCCGCCGGCCGATTCGCGAAATACGGATGGATGTGCAAATGATAGCCCTCCCGCGGGTGCTCTCCCAGGGCCTCCGGATACGCAAACTCCCCCGGCCGCAACGCGTCCGTGTCGAAACTCACCCGGCACGGATACCGCACACAGGACCGGTCCTGCAAAATGCGCTCGAAGGTGGTCCACTCCTGCGGAACGCCGTACTTGGCCCGAATCTCCTCCCCCTTGCTCCGGGCGTGCTCGCTGAGGCTCCGGCGCGCATCCGCTTCCGTCAGTTTCCTGGCCATGCTCCTCCCACCGCGTTCGCGTACCGGTCATCGGCCGCCCGGACCAACGCCCTGCACCTCCTCCGGAGACCACGGACGGTCCTCGTTGTTGCGATTCACGCGGCCTTGCAGAATCGGAACCGCCATCCGCAAAAAAATGGTGTATGCCCAGAAGCCGAACGCCCAGATGCCCAGACAAATCAGCGTTTCGTTCAACGTCGGCTGGTATTCAACCAGCTCGCCCAAGGGCGTGGGAATGAAACCCGGGATCACCAACCCCATGCCCTTCTCGATCCAAATCCCGACGAACGCCAGGACGCAGGCCACGTTCAGATAGCGCAGGCTCTGGCTCAAGGGCAGCACCAGCAGGATCGTCGCCGCCAGGTTCAGCGCCAGCGCCGTCCAAATCCAAGGCACCAAGGCCGAATGACCGTGGAGCCCCAAGAACAGGTAACGCGCGGAAGCGACGTGCAGGGAATCCGTGTAGAACTCCTTGAACAGTTCGTTTACGAAAAGGAACAGGTTGATCAGCATGGACACCTGCACGATGGAGCGCAGCGTCAACAATGCCCGGTTCGTGATCTGGTAGTCCGTGACCTTCCGGATCACCTGCAGGGCCAGGATGATCAAGGCCGGGCCCGACGTGAAGGCCGAGGCGATGAACCGCGGGCCCACGATCGCCGAATTCCAGAACGGTCGTCCGCCCAGACCCACGTACAGAAATGCCGTGACCGTGTGAATCGAGATCGCCCACACCATGGCGATGAACACGAAGGGGATGTAAAACCACTTGGCCGGATGCTTGTTGACGTACCGGCAGTAAAGGAGGTAGCCGCAGATGTGCAGATTCAGCAACAGATAACCGTTCAGGACGATGACGTCCCAGCTCAGCATCGAGATCGGCCAATGGAACCGTCCAATGCCCGGCAGCAGATGCCAAAACCGGTCCGGCCGGCCCAGATCGACCACCACAAAGGCCAGGCACATCAGGATCGCCGCCACCGCCAGCAGCTCGCCGAAAATCACCAAGTCATGCAGATCCCGGTTCCCATAGACGTACACCGGAATCACCAACATCACCGCCGCCGCCGCCACGCCCACCAGAAAGGTGAAGTTGGCGATGTACACCCCCCATGACACTTGGTCGCTCATGCCCGTGGTGGCCAGCCCGTGCACGAACTGTTTCATGTAGGCATTGAGCCCCAGCAGCATGAAAACCAGCAGCACCCCGATCCAGGTGTAATACCGCCAGTCGCCCTCGAAAATGAGCCGGACGCAACGCCACAGAAAGTAGAGGTAGTTGTAAACCGCCCGTCTCATACGTCGAAGTAGTAGTAGAACCGCGGCATCGTTCCCACCTCCTCCTTGAGCACGAACACCCGCCGGTTCCGCAGGATGTAGGACACCTCACTCTCCGGATCCAGGATGTTGCCGAACTTTCGCGATCCGGTGGGACAGACCTCCAGGCACGCCGGATACCGCCCCGCCCGGGTGCGCTGGATGCAGAAATGGCACTTTTCCATCACGCCCTTCTTCCGGGGCCGGTTCCCCAGATAGGACATGTTCAGGTTCAGCTTGTCCTTGGGGATCCGGGGCTTGGCCCAGTTGAACCGTCGGGCCCAGTACGGACAGGCGGCCTCGCAATAGCGGCAGCCGATGCACCAATCGTAATCCACCACCGTGATGCCGTCCTCCTCCTGCCAGGTCGCCTCCACCGGACACGCCTTCACGCAAGGGGGTTTGCGGCACTGATGGCATTGCACGGGCATGTAATAGCGCTGCTCCCGCGGCACCGCCGGGGGTTGGTAGGTGTGCTCGGACTGCTCGACGTCGAACGTGCCGTTGGGCATCTCCAGCACGCGGATGTACTGGATCTCAGGCGAACGCGACTGGTTGTTCTCGGCCACGCACGCATGCACGCATTTGCGGCAGCCGACGCAGCGGGTCAGATTGAGGCAATAGACGAATTGAACGCCATTGAGCGGTTTGTAGTCCTTGATCTCCGGGCGGCGGCCGTACTCCTTTTCCACTTCATCCGCGATCCGCTTCAGAATGCGGTCCATCTCCTCGGGAGTGAGTTCCTTGTAGTGCTTTTGGAGGAACTCCTCCAATGAGGGGAATTCATCCAGTTCCCGCAAGGGGGCCAGCGCCGCCGCCATCGCCGCCACCGCCGAGGAAACGATGGCCGTGTTGCGCAGGAAGCTCCGCCGCGACATTTCCCCCGTCGCGTACGGCTGCCGCTGCATCGAGGCTGTGGGAACATGGATCGGCTGCTCAGCCATGGTTCATCCCTCCTCCGGCTCTTCCGCCGTCTGGGCTGAGTGGTTCTCGTCGCTGCCACCATCGCCGTCGCCCCCGGCCTCCCGCCGATGGGCGCCGGCAAAGGCCTGCGGCTGCCCGCCGTGCAAACGGCGCGGCGCGGGCGCCGGGCGCAGATGCGGGAACTCCGGATGATGCGGATCGTGGCAGGCCGCACACGGTTCGCGTCGGGCCTCCCCCATCTCGCGGTTCCAATACCCGGAGGTGCGGCCATGAAGCCCGCGCAACCAATCCCGGTACGTCGGGCCATGGCAACTGACACAGAGCATCGTGCTCTCACTCAGCGGGTATTTCTTGCCCTGGCGCGTGACCAGTTCGTCCAGCTTGTCCGGATTGTGACAGTTGTAGCAGTTGTTGTTGCGGCCGTATTCGCCGTGCCGCAGAACCAGATCCTCGTGTCCTTTTGGCAGAATGACCCGCCCATCGTCGTCGTACTCCAACTCGAGGCTGGCCTCCTCGCTTTCATCATGGCAGGTCAAACACCGCTTCTTGCCGAAGATCAGGTCGCTGTGCTCGACCACCAGGATCACGCGCCCCTCCGAATCGAGTTTCAAGGGCTGGCGTTCGCCCTCCGTATGGCAGACGTAACACTCCATCATCGAGGTGTCGCCGTCAGTGGCGATCACCTCCGCCGCCGAGATCCGCACCGTGCCGGTGTTCGTGGCCCAAGCCGGGGTCGGTTCGGGAGGGGGCGGTGTGCGCACCCGCCCCGTGAGGTCCTCGACAAAGACACCGTACAAGGCGACAAACACGAGGATCATCGCCGTCAGGACCACCGACTCCTTGGTTTCCGCCGTCATCGGCTGGGCATTGGTTCAGTCGGTCATCGGTTGCCACCGCGTGCTCGTCCCACCCTCACCGGCCGGCTGCGTGCCCCGGATTGCCCGAAGGGCTGCCGGGCGCGACCGCCGCCCTTCATCCCCGCGCTCCCTATTTTGAGGGCGCCACTCCGCCGCCCAAGGCCTTGGTCAACGAACTCAACAGTTCCACGGGAATCGGCAGGAAAGTCGTCGTGTTGTGCTCGCTGGCGATCTCGACCATCGTCTGCAAGTAGCGCAGTTGAAGCGCGATCGGCTGCTCGCTGATCCGGGCGGCCGCCTCGACCAGCTTTTCGGCAGCCTGCTGCTCACCGAGCGCATTGATGATCTTGGCGCGCCGCTCCCGTTCCGTTTCCGCCTGCCGCGCCATGGCGCGCTTCATGCCATCGGGCAGCACCACGTCCCGAACTTCCACGGCGCTCACCTTCACGCCCCAAGGCTCGGTGTGGCTGTCGATGATCTCCTGCAGGATCTGGTTGACCTTGTCCCGGTGGGAAAGAATCTCGTCCAGCTCGGCCTGACCCAGCACGCTCCGCAGCGTGGTCTGCGCGATGAAGGTCGTTGCCTTGAGATAGTTCTCGACCTTCACGACGGCATCGACCGGATTGACCACTTGGAAGTACACGACCGCGTCCACTGAAATTGGCACGTTGTCCTTCGTCATCGCCTCCTGGCGGGAAACGTCGATCGTCACAACCCGCAGGTCGATGCGCACCAGGCGGTCAACGAACGGAATGAGCGGCACCAGGCCGGGGCCCTTGGCGCCGATCAACCGCCCCCATCGGAACACGACGCCCCGCTGGTACTCCCGCAGAATCCGAAAGGCCTGCGGCAACAGGATGGCCGCGATCACCACGATCACCGCCACCCCGAACCCTGTCTTCAGCAACTCGCTTAACTTGTCCATATCGGGCACCTCTCAGTTGGATTCATGCCATTGTCTCCGGGCCTGATCCTTGACGCAAGTCAAGCCCAAACTCTCTTACGACGAGCGCGCTCACGCGGCGGCCTCGGCGGGGCGGCTCTGCTCCGTCGGCGCCCCGCCGGCCGGCGGTTTCTCCGGCAGGAACAGGCGGATGAACACCGCCAGCAGGACGAAGGGAAAGATCAGCAGCACGACCGCCATGCCCCAGCCTTCGTGGCCTCCCAGCTCCATCATGTAGGTGGTGAACCCGCGGAGGCTCTTGGAAAAGAGCTGGCCGCCGATGACGACGTTCCAGCGCATGGCCAGCACCCCGATCAACACCAGCACGCTGCTGAGGAAGTAGATCCGGCGACGCACCACCGGGAACAGTTCGTGAGCGAACCGATGACGGAAGAACGAGGTCAGCGAGAGGAGCGTGAATCCCAGAAGCAGCAGCGGCAGCAAGGCCCCGAGGATGGCCTGGGTGATGATCAGCGTGTTGAACAGTTTGCCCACCGCCAGTTGCTTCAGAATGGCAATCGACTCCTCGGCCTCGTAGATGCGATGGAACCAATCCAAACCCTCGACGGCCGCGGCCACCAACAAGGCGGCGAACAGCGCCCGGGCCATCGAGTCCAAACACGCCATGTCCACCGGTTGGCGCCGGATCCAGCACAGGACCATGTACATGAACAAGCACAGGGCCACGCCGGACACGATGGCCGAAAGGATGAAGATGATGGGCATCAACACGTTGCCCCACAGCGGGTTGGCCTTGATCGAGCCGAAAATGAAACCCACGTAACCGTGGAGCAAAATGGCCGAGGGAATGCCGATGACCGTGATGACCTTGCTGGCCTGGTGGTCAAAGTGCAGGGCCTTCTCCGAAAGATCAGTCACGCCGAGGGTGAAGATGCGGTACATCCAACCTTTCCATCCGGGCGTCACTCGGCCCCACTTGACGAAGTCCCTCCGGTAGTCGAACCACAACTCCAACAGCAGGACCACCATCAGGTACCAAGCATACACGAAACCGAACATCGCCATCGGGGAGGTCATGTGCGGTGTCATCATCGCCTCGTAACAGCGCTCCGGATGCCCCAGATGGAACAGCAGCGGCAGCGGCGCCCCCAAGAGAAACGCCAGGGACGTCAGGAGGCAGAGGCGGTACGCCGGTTCCAGCGACGTCACGCGAAAGACCCGGACCAGCGAGGCCAGGATGAACGCGCCGGCCACCAGACCGGTGATGTAGGGATACAGGACAATCAGCACGCTCCACACCACGTTCTGCTCGTTCGGATAAACATATCCGCTGACGTGCGGGAGCGTCTGGGCCGCCGTTTGCAACACTTCGTTGGTCATGTCAACGCACCTCCTTGTCCAGACCGGCGTAGAGCACGCGGGGTTCGGTTCCGAGATGGGGTTTGAGTGATTGGGCTTTCTTGGTCTCGATGAACGTCCGCAACGGATCGTCGGGCCCGAGATGCTTCAAGTCGCCAAAAATCCGGGCCTGGGTCGGGCAGACCTCCACACAGGCCGGTTTGAGTCCGCGCGTGATCCGATGATAGCACAAGGTGCACTTGTCGGCCGTGTGGCGCTCCGGATGCATGTAACGGCAACCGTAGGGGCAGGCTTGGACGCAAAAGCCGCAACCCATGCAGTACTCGTAGTCCACCAAGACCGCCCCGTCCGGTGTATCGAACGTCGCCCCCACGGGGCACACCTGCGAGCAGGGCGAATGGTGGCAGAGGTTGCAGAGTTTGGGCACGAAAAAGGACCGCAAAATCTCCTCCTCGGGCACCTCCGGCGGCGGGAATCCATCATAGCCGCCGTTCGGGGACCGGACAATCGTTTCGCCTTCAATCCGGCCGGTGGCCACATCGGCCTTCTTGATGGTGTACTGTTCGACCCACGTGCGGAAATGCAGAGGATCGCGTGGCACCTCGTTTTCCGCCTTGCAGGCCCGGACGCACATGCCGCAGCCGATGCACCGCTCGATGTCGATGACCATCAGCCACTTGTGGTCGAAGGGATCATAGTCCTCCCCGACGCCGTTCTTGAACAGGTAACGGCGGAGCGCCTCCTCGGCGCCGGTGGTCTTGGGCGCGACGGCCACCGCTCCGGCCAAACCGGCGAGTTTCTTCAGGGCTTCGCGTCGATTCGTCTTGGTTTGTTTCATGGCGCGGCAAAGTTCATCATTGCTCACTGGAGGCTTCCTCCTCCTCGGGCATCTCGGTGGGATTGTGCGGAATGTGGCACTCGATGCACTCTCCTTCCAGGTGTTCCTCCGGATCGATCTGCGTGTACCAGTCCGGGCGCGAGGGGTTTTGCTGGTGGCAGCGCAGGCATTGATCTGATCCCGGCTTGAGCAGATGCTCGTTCTCGGGATCATCCACGTGCCTCATCGCCGGACCGTGACAGCCCTCGCAGGAAAGGGTCTGGTGCTTGCCGGCATGGAACATCTGCCAAATGTCGTCATGGCACACCTCGCATTCCTGCTTGCCGGCGTAGGTCAGCTTGTGCTGGGCCAGTTCTTCCAAGGCCGCCGCCCGGTACCAGCCGAGTTCGCCAAAAGTGGGCGGTGTCAACAACGACTTCGCGACAAAGTAGCTGCCGACGAGAACCACGGTGACAATCAACAAGCGGACGATTTGTGGTGGCACTTTCATATGCGGATGAGGCGCTGGCGGGATCAGGACTTCAGTTCCGGCGGAGTCGGGTGCGTGGCGTCGGGGATGCTGACCTCCGACTCACATTTCCGGCCGGCAAGGGTCCGATGGCTTCTGCAACCTTTCATGATCTTGGCCTACGATGCTCGGTCGCTGCCGTCGGCGGGGGCCGGCTCGATCCTGATCCGGCTCCGCAACCGCAGCGCGCGATGATGTTGACAAGGGGGACGGCGGGAAGCTTCCCACGGTTTGACTAAAGCGCATCATTATTTGCCATGTTCTACTCTGATCTATTACGGGTGTTTCTAAAGCTGGACTAATGCCTCGGCGACGGGGTTTGCCGATCGTTGCCACCCGTCCGACCGCGTTACAACCGGTGATACACCTTGACATAATCATGGCCCATGAGGCATAGGAATCTCCTGTGCCGCACTTCTCCTCGAAGACCTTTAGAGCGGGGCCCCCGAACGGGTCCGACCGACGGCCGCGTGGCGGGCCATAAACAACACGGTTCTTCGGTTTCTCCCATGAGCCCTTCTACACATGTCCATGAGCTCTGACTCCACTCCATCACCGTCATCATCATCCCCCGCTGAGCTTCAGCGTCGGCTCGATCAGCTCGAAGCCCGTCTCACGCGCATCGAGAACTATCTGGGCCTGGGTTCCGAAGAGGACGCGATCCCGGCCGCCCACCTGCCGGCACCCGGACAGGATCTGGAACGGAGTCTCGGACAGGCGGTGTTTGCGCGGCTTGGCGTGGTGCTGCTGGCCATGGGCCTGCTGTTCCTGCTGGCGCTTCCACACCGTTCGCTGCCTTCTTGGGCGCCCGGCGCCGGGGGGGCTGTGCTTGCGGTGCTGGTGTACGGAGTGTCGCAGCGGTTGCGCCACCGCCACCGCGTGCTGGCTTCCTACTTTCGGGGGGGCAGCTTGCTGTTGTTGTGGTTTGCCATGCTGCGCTTGGGACGCTTTGCCGAGCAACCGGCCATCGAGCATCCGTTGCTATTGGGCGCCCTGCTGCTGGCCGTGGCCGGGGCGAATCTGGCCTTGGCCGTCCGGTGGAACTCCCCCGGCACGGCGGCCGTGTCGGTGGGGCTGGCATTTGCCAGCGTATTGCTTGGTGAAAACACCTGGTTCGTGCTGGCCGGCGAGGTGGTGGTGAGCTGCGCGGTGGCCGGGATCATCTGGCGGAAGGGCTGGGAGCACTTGTTGGGCGAGGCGGCCCTCCTCTTGGCGCTCACGCATCTGAGCTGGGCGGCCGGCAATCCGCTGGCCACAGGCCGGACCGGGTGGTTGCAGACGCCGGGAAGCCAGGTGGTGTTTTTTCTGTGCGCGGTCGCGGCGCTCGGAACCGGCGGCCGCTTGGGCCGGGGTCGGGTCCCGGCGGAGGAAACAGCGGCGGTGGTGTTGGGCGTCGCCGCCGCCGATGCCGGGGGTCTGCTGGTGCTGAGCGCGTTGTGCCTGGCACGGTTCGAGGAGCAGGCGGTCTGGTGGAATGCGGCGGCTTTCGTGATGCTGTTTGGGCTGGCCATCTGGCACTGGCTGCGGCATGGGAGTCGCTATTTGACCTTCATTCATGCCATGGCCGGGCATTTGGCCCTCAGTGCCGCACTCGTATGGGGGGTGAGGTCAACGGAAGTCCTGGTTTGGCTCGGCTGGCAAAGCGTGCTGGTGGTGCTGTGCGCGGTTTGGTTTCGATCCCGGTTCGTGGCTGCGGGCAACCTGATCGTGTACCTGGCGGTGGTGGCATCCTATTTGGGGCTGGCGAAGGAGGTGGGAGGCATCAGTTTCAGTCTGGGCCTGGCCGCAATCGTGAGCGCCGAAATCATCGAGCGGCAGCAACAACGGCTTCAATTGTCCGGGGCTTGGATGCGCCGGATCTACCTGGGGTGTGCGCTGGTGACGTTCCCCCTGACCCTGCGGGCGATGCTGCCCGGAGCTTATGTGAGTTTGAGCTGGCTGGGGCTGGCCGTGGGGTATTACGGCCTGAGTGGGTGGCTGGGGAGGAGCGACTACCGGTGGCTGGCGATGGCCACCGTGCTGCTGGCAGCCGGACGGGTGTGTTTGGTCGATTTGGTCGGCGTGGAGCCGACGCTCCGGGTTGTGTCGTTCCTGGTTGTCGGGGTGGCGCTGGTGGTCATTTCGCTGCGATACCAAGCCAAATCGAACCGCGAGCGCTCGGACGCCTCCCGTTAGACATGGCTCCTTGGATCCTGAAGCGCCCGCCGGCCACGGCCGATTCGACCAAAGAAGCGGGCCCGACGTAACGCCGGGCCCGCGACGGCAGGCAAGCGGGATGGGCTTCAGTTCTTCTTGAAGGTCTTCATGTAGGCGATCAGGTCCTTGATCTCTTGATCGCTGAGACCCTTGATCGGGTGCATCCTGGTCTTGCCGTTCTTCTTGAGGCCTTCCTTGACTGCCTTGAAAGCCTCCTCGTCCTTCACCTTGGCCCAGGTCTCGGCCCTGGTGTAGTCACGGGCCTTGAGCCTCTTGCCCATGGTGGTTTGGCCCTTGCCGTCCTTGCCGTGGCATTTGGCACACTTTTTCTCGTAGGTCGCCTTGGCCTTGGCGAGGTCGGCGGCGTTCAACGTGGCGCCAGCCATCAGGCCGGCGATCAGGATGGCGAGGTACTTCATCATGGTTTCTTTTCGGTTACGAGTTGACGTGGGTGGTGCTTGCTTGGCGCCGCTCGCCCCAAGGCGAACGGCCACCGCAACCGGAGTGGCGGGCCTCCCCGCCCCCGGCCGCAAATCCTTCAGCCTGGAGTGTCCGCCTTTGACACGGCAAACGCGGTGATTCGCAGTCCGATGGGCGCCCGACGGGCCGAAGGACGCCCGACCCCGCAGGGCCGGACGTCCTTGCAGCCGGGGAAAGGCCTCAACCCTTCTTGAGGCTCTTCATGTAGGCGATGACGTTCTGGATGTCCTCGTCGGAGAGCCCCTTGACCGCGGGCATGACCTTCTTGCCGTTGCGCTTGTAACCCTCCTTGATGGCCTTGACGGCCTCCTCGTCCTTCACCTTGGCCCAAGATTCAGCCTTGGTGTAGTCCTTGATCTTGAGCTTTCGGCCCATGGTCGTTTGCCCCTTGCCGTCCTTGCCATGGCATTTGGCGCATTTCTTATCGAAGACGGCCTTGCCTTTGCTCAGATCCGCGGCTTGGAGGGCCGCCCCGGCCATCAGGCCAGCGATCAGGATTGCGACGTATTTTTTCATGTTTGCTTCTCTCTGCGTGCGTTGTCGGTTTGCTTTGCGAACAATCTCGGTTGTTCGTGGGGTTGGACGGCCGGCCGCCGGGAGTTGTTCAAACGCGGCGACCGGCCGAATCGGTTTACGGTGCGTTCAGCTCGCCCTGCACCAACTCCGCAGCCACTTGAAGCAGGCGACGGGCATAGGCGCCGTTGTGGACGCCGCCACTGGCGTCGCGGGCCACGAGGTAGAGGTTGAACCGGGCCTGCTTGATGACGTCCGGGATCAGCGTCTGCTCGTCGCTGTCCGGTCCGGACACCGCCTCACCGCCCGGGTTGGAAAGCTCCCCGACGTTGGTGTATTCCCAAGCCAGGGCGCCATATTTGGCCCGAAGCTCTTCGGGAGCCCGGGTGGCGGCCCATTCGTCCAGCAGGGCCTTCACCTCGGCGATCCGGCGGTCCATGGCCAGGCGCGCGCCCTCGGCCAAGAGTTCCCCAATCTCGGCCGAACCATGGCACTCGGCACATCCCTCAAACGTGGGGCGGAAGGTGTGCCCCGTATAATTGGGTGTCTCCTCGGTCGGGTTTGGAACCTCATGGGCGTGGGTGTGACAGTGCGCACACTGGTCTTCGAGGAAGGTGTGGGCGCGTTGGATCAACTGCCCATCCGGATCATAGCCGGCCATGCCGATGAGCATGTTGTATTGCGGTGAGTGGTGAGGCGGGCGCGACGTGTCCTCCCACGAGGCGCCGCGCATGTTGTGGCATTGGGCACAGAGCTGGATGTCCGGATTATACTGTTCGGCGAAATCCACCGAGGTCTGGTAGGAGAAGTTCTCCAAAGAGCTGGTGGGATTGCGCAGTTGATGCGGGCCGGCGTCGGCATGGGCGTCATGGCAAACGACGCATTCGACGGTGAAGTAAGCGGCATCCTCGGGCGTCGGATAATGGATTTCGGCCGCAGGGTCGTCTGCCAAAGCTTCAACCCGCTCGAGCATGGCAAGACGCACGGCGCCCGAATGGCAGGCGCCACAACGACTCATCATCGACTCCCCGCGGGTGAGGAAATAGTCGGCCACATGTTCGTTCATGTGGGCATGGCCGGAGTCGAGCCATTCATCGTAGGTGGGATGGTGCGCATCGGTGTGACATCCCCCGCAGGTTTCCGCGGCGAGGGTCACCTTGGGCCGCATCGAGGGATCAAACAGGTTCGCGATGTGCTGGCCGCCCGGGCCGTGGCAGTTCTCGCATTGCACCCCGCCCAGTTGCGGGGTTTGTTCGGAGCTGACAAAGCCGGTCGGCAAACCCAGTCCCACCGTGTGGCACTGGAGGCACCGCTGGTTCTTGTCCATGCCGATGCGTTTGAGCGTTTCGAGCGCGCCGGCATGCCGGGTTTCCTGCCATTCCTGATGTTTCTCGTAGTGACAGGCGCCGCAGACTTTGGCCCCCAAGTAGATTGGCGCACTCGCGGCAACACGGAAGATTTCGATAGACTGGTCCGCAGGCAGGGTGAGGGATTCCCCGGCGACGGGGCCGGCGATGACCTGCCAGACGGGATCAACCACACCCGAGGCGGCTTCGACCTGGTATGGCGGGGTCAAGCCCTGCCAGTGCAAGGTGACGCCTTCCTCGGTGCGCTCGACGCTGTAAAGGAACGGCTCGGGGCGCAGGCCGCCGGGCGTGGCGTGCCTGGGCTTGAACATGGAGCCTTCGGCCCATGAAGAGACGGCGACACTCGCGCCAAGGAATAAGCTGCACCAGAGGCTGGCGTCGGGGAAGTGAAGGACTGCGGTCGATTTCATGGCGATTTGCTGATTGGGTGGTTCCTGCCTGCCTTTCGCCGGATGCATTGGTTCGGTCAAAACCGGTAACTCAGAGTGGTGTAAAGGAGGTGCGCCTGGTAGTCGCGGTGACCTCCGGAAAGTTCGTCCTGGTAGTCGAAGAAGCCATATTGGAGGCCGAGCCGGGTCCGGGCGTTGAATCGGCGATTGAGCCCGACCAGGATCCCGTGTTGCTCCGCGCCGGCACCGTAGGGCGTGCTGACGGCCGAGCGGTCCACGTAGTTGTCGGCCAGATAGTAGAGGTACTGGACCTCGAGGTCGGTGCGCTCGTCCAAGGCATAGCCGACCGAGGCGGTGAGGCTCCAGTAATCGTTGTGGGCATCGGCCACCAGAGGGGTGGCGGCACTGGCCGGGGTTTCGGTCCGGTCGAACACGTAACTGACCATGCCCATGAGGTAGAGCCGCGCCCAAGGCACCCACGAAATGCTCCCGCTGGCGATGTGCCCCGTCATTTCGCTGGTCTGGATCTCGGACAGGTTGTCGGGCCGGGTGTCCAGCGTGGTGCGCTGGAAATCGTAACGGCCCACCACCCGCAGCGTGCCCGCGGGACGGAAGGAAGCGCGGAAACTGACGTCGTCGGTGTCAAAGCTCTGTGCCCGGAGGAAAGCCGGGTAGCGCATCAAGCTGCCCGGCAGATTCGAGGTGGTGTCCCCGGGGTGATCGAAGTCGTTGTCGCGGATCTTGTGGAAGTACTCCGTCGAGAGGCTCAGGCGCGAAGCGGGATACCAGTTCGCCCCCACCACGTATTTTTGGGCGGTCCGGTCGTCGTCGGTCGCCCGCCGCA
>RFJD01000271.1 GCA_003695015.1 Verrucomicrobiota bacterium
CCGGGGCGCCAGGTTGGTCAGGGTCCAACAGCCGGCCGCCCCGCCGCTGATGGCCTGCAGCACCGTGGTCGGATCCAAGCCTGCGCGATAAGCATAGAGCAGGCTTTCGCACACCCCGATCATCGTGCCCGCGATCACGATCTGGTTGCACATCTTGGTGTGCTGGCCGGCGCCGGCCGGGCCCTCGTGCACGATGGTCTTGCCCAGGACCGCGAACAACGGCTGCAACGCTTGCACCACCTCCGGCTCGCCGCCGATCATGATCGTGAGCGTGGCATTGCGGGCGCCGACATCCCCGCCCGAGACCGGGGCGTCCACGGCGTGCGCTCCCTTGGCCGCCGCGGCCTCGGCGATCCGCCGCGCCAATTCCGGTTTGGTGGTCGTCATGTCCACCAACACCGCCCCGGGTTGCACCCCGGCCAACACGCCCTGCTCCCCGAAGTACACCTCCTCCACGTCGTTCGGGAACCCCACCATGGTGAACACGACCTGCGATTCCCGGGCCACCGCCGCCGGCGTGTCCGCCCAACGGGCGCCCCGATCCAACAGCTCGCGGGCCTTCGACCTGGTCCGGCTGTACACCGTCAGCCGATGTCCCTTTGCCAACAAATGGCCGGCCATGGGTGCGCCCATGACGCCGGTCCCGATCCAACCAATGTTCACCGGCGGCGTGTCGAACGGTTTCATGGCCCGCACGCTAGCGGGTTTGCCCCGGCCGCGTCAACGGTCCACCGCCCCTCCCCCCAGCCAACCCATGGCGTATGCCAGCAGAACCAGGTTCAGCAGGATCAGCAGCACGATGACCGCCCACAACAGACGACGGGCCCGGCGGCCTTCGGCGGCCGTTTCACCCGCCCGGGGCGGGCGTTCGTTCCCCGGCTCACTCACGGCGTTTGCTGTCGATGATGATCGTCACCGGCCCGTCGTTGACCAGGCCCACCTTCATGTCGGCCCCGAACTCGCCCCGGGCCACCCGCCGGCCCAGCGCCTCCTCCAACCGCTCCAGAAACGCCTCGTAAAGCGGAATCGCCACTTCCGGCCGGGCCGCTTGGATGAAGGAAGGTCGGTTCCCTTTCTTCGTGCTCGCATGGAGGGTGAACTGGCTGATGACCATGATCTCGCCGCCCACCTCGACCACCGACCGGTTCATGAGCCCCTTCTCATCCCCGAAAATCCGGAGCCGCACCAGCTTCCCGGTCATCCAGTCCAAGTCCTCCGGGCCGTCCGTCGTCTCGAACCCGGCCAACACCAGCAGCCCCGGCCCGATCCGATCCCGCACCCGGCCGCCGATCGTCACCGAGGCTTCCGAAACACGCTGTACCACCACGCGCATGGGCCCGATCTCACCCTCCCGCGGACCGAATGGCAACCTCCGGAAAACCGGCAACCGCTGGCCGGCGGTCACCGCGTGGCTCCCGGCGCCTCCTCCTTGGCGACCGCTGCGCTCAGGGCTCGGGGCAGCAGGCGGGCGCCATGCCGTGGCCGGCCCCCAACCGCGGACTCACATACGGAATGCCCAGGTTCATCCCCCGCAGAATCAACAAGCCCGCCACCAAGGCCAGCGTGTAGGGCACCATCCGTTGCAGACGCAAACGCCACTTCACAGGCACCGCCCGACCCGCCAAGCCCAAGGCCAGCATCATCGGCGTGGTTCCCAGCCCGAACACCAGCATGTACAGAACCGCCCCGAGCACCGACCCGGTCGCCACGGCCGCCGCGCCGGCCGCATACACCAAACCGCAGGGGAGCAGGCCGTTGAGCAAACCGAACACAAACAAGGCCCCCGGCCGACGGCTGCGCAGCAACGGCGCCAGGCGACGCTGCACCGCCGCGGTCAATCCGCTCACCGGCAATCGGGGCACGATGCTCCGGGAAAAAACCACCCCCACCAGCAGGAGGCCGCCGAGCGCGATCGACACCCATCGCTGCACCCCGGCCAGGACCAGGGACCGTCCCAGCAACCCAAGGACCACGCCCATCAGCGCATAGGTCGTGGACCGGCCCAGGTTGTAAAGCAGGCGCCCGAGAAGCAGACGTCCCCGGGAATCGCCGCTTCCGGGCAACGCCAACGCCAAAGGCCCGCACATGCCCGCGCAATGCGCGCTGCCGGCCAATCCCAACAAGAATGCAGTCCACAACGCCATGTTCTTTTCCTCCGATCCCCTGCCGCCGGGTCAGGAACGGTCACCCGCCGGCCGCCGCAGCACCAGTTTGCGCTCGGTGTAATATTCCTGGTCCCCAACCTTCCACTGCACGCGCACCCGCCAGAGTCCGTCCGCCAATTCCCGCAGATCGATCGTCTGTCGGCCGGCGGCGTCCAACCTCAGCGGCAGGGTTCGATCCTGCTCCGCTGCCGAGGGCCGGTAAAGCTCGACCGTGCCCGTGGCCCCGGCGGAGGCGTGTTCAGCCGGCAACTCGATCACCAACCGGCGTCCCCCGTCCGCTTCGTGGACCCGCGCCTCCCAAGCCCCCGCGCGCGTGCGTTCGACCCGGTCGATCTGTTCCTGGTAACGCAGCTCCCGTTCGTAGTAGTCGGGGGCCACCAAGTCGATCCGCTGCCGGGTGCTGAAAACGACGAACGCCACCAGGTAACCGAGGAAACAGGCCAGAAACACCCCGATGCCCACCGGCCAGGGATTGAATCGCGAGGAACGTGACATGCTCATGAGATTCCGGACTCAGGGCGCTGATTTCGGAGGGTGTCGCGGTCCGAGAAACTCGGCTCGCAGCCGGCGCAGTTTCTTCCCGCCGTCATAAAGACCAACTTCGATCGGGGTTTTCCTTCCCGTCAGCGCGGCGGGCGGCAACTCGACGATCACCGAGGTTTCGACCTGGTCCGCCGCCGGCACGTGCAACACCCCGCCGGCGAGCGTCAACTCCCCTTCCGGTCGCTCCAGCCGCGCCGTGACGTCGATCGGCTCGTTGGACTTGTTGGTGACTTTCAGCAAATACAGGTTGCTGTAATGGCCGTCCTCCATCTTCTGGAACAGCGTGCCCCGGGCCCGCAACATGGTGGCGTCCACATCCGATCGCGTGAGCAGCAACACCGCCAGAGCCGCGGCCAGCACCACCAACAACCCGGTGTAGGCCACGATCCGCGGCGTCACCCGCAGGCGCTCCCGCTTCTCGATGCCGTTGAGCGAGGCGTACCGAATCAACCCGCGCGGCCGGCCGATCCGGGTCATGACCGCGTCGCACGCATCGATGCAGGCGGTGCAATGGACGCACTCCATCTGCAAACCATTGCGGATGTCGATGCCGGTCGGACACACCGCCACACATTGCTTGCAGTCGATGCAATCCCCGCCCCCGCGGGCGGCCCGTTGTTCCGGGGTTTCGTTCCGGCGCCATGGACCGCGTTTCTCCCCCCGCTTGTGGTCGTACGCGACGACGATGGTGTTCTCGTCGATGAGGGTGGACTGGAATCGCCCATAGGGGCAGATGAAGGTGCAGGCCTGCTCCCGGAAACGCGCGAAGATGCTGTAGAACAGCAGCGTGAACAGTCCCATGAAGGTCAACCCCTTCAGGTGATTCAGGGGATTGTCGGTCACCAACCGGATCCACGCGTCGCTGCCAATGATGTAAGCCAGCAAGGTGTTTCCGATGATGAAAGAAACCGCCAAAAACAGGCCGTGCTTGAGCGCTTTCTTCGCGATCTTGCCGCCCGTCCAAGGCGCCTTGGCCAGCGCCTTCTGGGCCGGCGCGTCCCCCTCGATCCAGTACTCGATGCGCCGGAAGACCATCTCCATCAACACCGTCTGGGGACAGGCCCAGCCGCACCACAAGCGCCCGTACACCGCCGTGAAAACCACGATTCCCATCAGGAACAGCAGCATCGCCACCGCGAAAACCACCGTGTCCTGCGGCCAGAACATCCGCCCCAAGATGGAGAACCGCCGCTCGACGATGTTGAACATCAACAGCGGGTTGCCATGGATGCGGACGAACGGCCCCACGAACATGATCGCCAGCAACAGCAGGCTGAAGACCGTCCGTGCCGTGTAGAACCGCCCCCGGGGCTTCCGCGGGTAGATCCACTGGCGCCGGCCCTCCTTGTCCGCGGTGGCGATGTGATCCCGGAAGTCGCTCCAGTCCACGTGCCGGACGACCGACCTCTCCTCCTCTTCCGTGGCGGGTGGTTTTTCGACTGTCATACCCGGAGACATGGAGCCGCGAACCGATCCAAGGTTACAGTCCCGGCCGGGGCTCGCCCTGCCCTGGCCAGCGCGCCGGCCTCTGCGAAGCGCCCTTACTCATACGGGTTGACCTCCGGCTCTGCCGGCGCCTGGTTCTCGGGCGGTTTCGGGTTGGGCGGATTGGAGCCCCGCAGGGTGTAGATATAGCTCGCGACCGCGTAGATCTGCGTCGGCTTCAACAGCGTCTTCCACGTCACCATGCCCTTCTCAGGCACGCCGTTGGAAATGGTCCGCAGGTTGTCCTTGAACTCGCTGCCGTGGATCCAATAGTCGTCGCACAGGTTGGGCCCGACCTGGCCGCCGCCGTCCGCCCGGTGACACGGAGCGCAGTTGGTCAGGAAGATTTGCTTCCCTTCCGCCAGGACCTCGGGGTCCTGGGAGGGCTGCATGTTCATCATCTCCTTCTCGAATCGTTCGAGCGCCGCCTGCTTCAGCTTTTCCCCCTCGGCCATCTCGAGGCGGTACTCGTCCTCCATCAGCAGGCCGCGGTCGAAAACGTGGTAATAGAGCATGTAGGCGCCGGCGAAGAAGATCGTGGCGTTGAACAGCCACACCCACCACCGCGGCAGTTGGTTGTCCAGCTCGCGGATGCCGTCCGCCTCGTGGTCCAGCAACAGGGGCTCGTTCTCCTCAGTCATGGTCTTCCGCATCGGTTGAAGTTTCGGTTTCATCCGCATCGAGCGGGAGGGCCGACATCTTCTCCAAGTAGGGGCGGTGCAACCGGCACACCGTCACCAGCACGCCCAGAAAACACCCGAAGAACAGGCAGATGGAGATCACGCCATAGCCGTCGATCCCACCCATGTGTTGCAATACTTTCGCGATCATGGCCGGTCTTTCACGGGGTCGTTGCCGCGGTCATTCCCGGGCCCGGTACGGTCACCTGCGCCGTCCGGCCCGCCTTGATGTCCGTGCCCAGACGTTGCAGGAAAGCGATCAAGGCGATGATCTCGCGATCCGGCTCGGCGTCGTCGATGTTGCCCACCTTGAGGTTCTCGACGATCTGGGCCGCTTGGGCTTTGGCGTCCTCCTCCGCTCGGGCGATTTCCTCGTCGGTGTAGGGCACTCCCACCCTGCGCAAGGCCCGCATCCGTGGCGCCAGCACCTTCAGGTCCAGCTTGCGCTCATACAGCCACGGATAACGCGGCATGATGGAGCCCTCGGAGGTGGTGGTGGGATCTTCCATGTGGTTGTAGTGCCACGCATCCGGATACTTCCCGCCCACCCGGTGAAGATCCGGCCCGGTGCGCTTGGAGCCCCAGAGGAACGGATGATCGTAGATGAATTCGCCCGCCTTCGAGTATTCACCGTACCGCTCCGTCTCCGAGCGGAAGGGACGCACCATCTGCGAATGGCACCCGACGCAGCCCTCCCGGATGTAGATGTCGCGCCCGAGCAGCTCGAGGGGCCGGTAGGGTTTGACTCCCGCAATGGTCGGCACGTTCTCCTTCACCAAGTACATCGGGACGATTTCCACCAGGCCACCCACCAGCACCGCCAGCGTCGCGAGCACGGTGAACGTGACCGGGACGCCTTCGAGCCACCGATGGCCGCGTTCGCGGTGGCCGGAGGCGGTCTTCCGACGGTCCAAGGCCGGGGCCCGCGCCTCGGTTTCCGGTTCGAACTCACCGCTCTTGGCCGTCCGGTACAGGTTGACCAGCATCAGCACGATACCCGTCACGTACAGGGTGCCGCCGATGGCCCGCATGACATACATCGGGATCAGCCGCAGAACGGTCTCGAGGAAGACCGGGAACACCAGGAAGCCGTCCTCGTTGAACTGCTTCCACATGAGCCCCTGGGTGATGCCGTTCCAGTACATCGGCACCACGTAGAACATGATGCCGGTCAGACCGATCCAGAAGTGGTAGTTGGCCAGCTTGGTGGACCAGAGTTTCGTGCGATAAAGACGCGGGAACAGCCAGTAGAGCATGCCGAACGTGAGGAACCCGTTCCAGCCCAGCGCCCCGGTGTGGACGTGGCCGATGGTCCAGTCGGTGTAGTGCGAAAGCGCATTGACGCTCTTCACGGCGAGGGTCGGCCCCTCCAAGGTGGCCATGCCGTAGGCGGTGACCGCCACCACCAGGAACTTCAGGACCGGTTCCCGCCGCACCTTGTCCCAGGCGCCCCGCAGGGTCAGCAGGCCGTTGAGCATGCCGCCCCAACTCGGCGCCACCAGCATCACCGAAAACACCATGCCCAGCGACTGGGCCCAGTCCGGCAGCGCGGTGTAGAGCAGGTGGTGCGGGCCGGCCCAGATGTAGATGAAGATCAACGCCCAGAAGTGGATGATCGAGAGCCGGTAGGAGAACACCGGCCGCTCCGAGGCCTTGGGAATGAAGTAGTACATCAGCCCCAGGTAGGGCGTCGTCAGGAAGAACGCCACCGCGTTGTGGCCGTACCACCATTGCACCAGGGCGTCCTGCACCCCGGCATAGATGGGATAGCTCTTGAAAAGCGAGGCCGGCACTTCGAGCGAGTTGAACACGTGCAGCAAGGCCACCGTGATGGCGGTGGCGATGTAAAACCAGATCGCCACGTACATGTGTTTCTCCCGCCGCCGCGCCAGCGTGCCGAAGAGGTTCACGCAAAACACCACCCACACGATGGTGATGGCGATGTCGATGGGCCACTCGAGTTCGGCGTATTCCTTGCTGGTGGTCAGGCCCAGCGGAAGGGTGATCGCCGCGGCCACGATGATGGCGTTCCACCCCCAGAAGTTGATCCAGCTCAGGGTGTCGCTGTACATGCGGGTCTTGCACAGCCGTTGCAGCGAGTAATACATGCCCGTGAACATGCCGTTGCCCACGAAGGCGAAGATCACGGCGTTGGTGTGCAGGGGGCGGATGCGGCCGAAGGTGGTGAACGGCAGCTCCAGGTTCAGCGCCGGCCAGAACAACTGGCAGGCGGCCAGCAGCCCGATGGACGTGCCCACCAAGCCCCAAATGGCCGTGGCGATGGCAAACGCCCGGACGATCCGGTTGTCGTAGCGGAAGGTTTCGACGTTCATTCGCGTTTTTCTTGCTTCGGGGTTGGATCGGTGACCCGCGGTGCGGCGCCGGGTTCGGCCTCCTCATCGGCCAGCATCCGCAGCGCCGGTGTGGAGGTGTCCTCGTACTGTCCCGAACGGACAGCCCAGATGAACCAGCCGAGAAACACCACGGCCACCAACAAACTCACGGGAATGAGAAAATACAGGGCGCTCATACCGCCACCGCCTCCAGGGTTGAGGTTTCCGGCGATATAGCGTGTGCGGTCGGAAGGCCGAGTCGGGCGGCAGCCCACCGGACACCGCCCACCGCCAAGGCAATCACGCTGACCGAGCTGAGCGGCATCAACACCGCGCAGATCCACGGCGCCAGCAGCCCCTGCGCCGCCAGGGAGATGCCCACCGCGTTGTAAACCAAGGAAACGCCGATGCTGGCACGCACCAACCGGGTGGTTGACCGGGCCAGCCGCCACGCCGCCGGCAACCGGTCCAGCCGCCCGCCCTCCAGAATCACGTCGCTGGCCGGGCTGAATTCCCCCGGCCCCGCCGTCACCGCCACCCCCACGTCGCTGGCCCGCAATGCACCCGCGTCGTTGAGGCCGTCCCCGACCATCATCACCACCCGGCCCTCCTCCCGCCAACGGCGCACCTGTTCCAGCTTCGCCGCGGGGGTTTGTTCGAACAACATCTCTGCATCCGGGCCGAACAAGGGGGCGAACCGGTCCCTCTCCCGGGCTTGATCCCCGCTCAACAAAGCCAGTCGCATGCCCGCCTGCCGCCAAGCCCGCAGCACCGGTGCGCTCTCCGGCCGAAGCCGACCGCGGAACCGCCAGCGCCCGAGCAGACGGCCGTTGACGGCGCACCAAACCTCGGCTTGGTCGGCGACGCCCCCGACCGGCGCGGGCACTCCATTGCGCCGCAACCACGCCGCCGACCCCAGGCACCACCGGTGGCCGTCCACCTCCCCGCTCAACCCGAAACCCGGTTCCTCATGGAACGCCGCCACCTCGATGCGTCGCTCGATCCGCCCGACGGCGCGGACCATCGCCCGGGCCAGGGGATGGGCCGACTGCCCCGCCAGCGCCGCCACCGCGCGCCGCTCCGCAACCGTCAGTTCATCGCCTTCCCATACGGTTTCCTCCTGCCCCGGGGCGGTCAGCGTGCCGGTCTTGTCGAACACCACCATGTCCACCCGCGCCAAGGCCTCGACCACATCGGCGCTCCGGAGGAACACCCCCGCCAGCCCCAACCGGCGCTGCGCCGCGCCATGGGCAAACGGCGCCGCCAACGCCAGCGCGCACGGACAGGCCACGATCAACACCGCGGTGAAAGCCCACAGGCCGACACCCCACTGGCCGCGCCCGGCCCACCATGCCGCGGCCGCCAAGGCCACCCCCACCACCGTCACCGTGAACCACCGGCTCACCCGGTCGGTGATCCCGGCCCATCCACCCGAGCGCGGCCGGGCCACTTCCTCCCGGCTCCAAAGGGAGGCCAGGTAACTTTGGGCCACCGGCCTGAGCACCTCGACCTCCACGGCCGTGCCCATCTGCCGCCCGCCGGCATAAAGCAAGTCGCCCGCCCGTTTCTCGACAGGCGCCGACTCCCCCGTCACGAAGCTGTAATCCAACAATCCCCGCCCCCGCACCAGCCGCGCGTCCGCCGGCAACAACTCCCGGTGGCGGATGATCAACCGATCCCCGACTTTCACCCGCGACACCGGGACCGTCTCCTCCCCATCGCCCCGGCGCCGGGTCACGGCCATCGGGAAAAACGCCCGGTAGTCGCGGTCGAACGACAACCGCTCATAGCTCTTCTGCTGGAAAAGCCGCCCGCACAGGAGGAAGAACACCAGTCCCGTCAGCGAATCGAAGTATCCCGGCCCGGCCCCGGCCATCACCTCCCAGGCGCTGCGGCCGAACAGCGCGGCCAAGCCCAGGGCGATGGGAAAATCGATCGTGAGCACCCGCCGCCGCACGGCCTGCCACGCCGCCTTCCAATAGTCCGCGGCGCTGAACAACACCACCGGCACCGCCAACGCCATGGACAACCAGCCGAAGAACCGGCTCAAGCCTGCCGCCGCCGTCGGCTCCAACCCAAGGTAGGCCGGGAAGCTGAAGAGCATCGTGTTGCCGAAGGCGAATCCCGCCACGCCAAGCTGCAGGTACAACCGCTTGAACGACGGCCGGGCCCGGCGGCCCTCCACGGCGTCCAACCGCAACACCGGCGGGTAACCGAGCGAATCCAGCAGGGCCACCACACCGCTCAACGGCACCTTGGCCAGATCGAACAGGATCGAGACCTCCCGCCGGGGAAAGTTCACCTCCGAGCTGCCGATGCCTTCGCGGAGCCGAAACAAATTCTCCAGCAGCCACACACACGCCACACAGTGCATGGCCGGCACATGGAGGGTCACCCGGGCCAGATTCCCCTCCCTGAAATCAAGCAGGCGGTCCCGGACCCCCGGGTCGTCCAGATAATCCCAGCGCCCCCCGGAGGCGGGCTCCTCCTTCACCCGCACGCCCGCGCCTTGGCCCAGGTCGTAAAAATGCCCCAGCCCGTTGTTCGTCAGCACCTGATAGACCGCCAGACAACCCCGGCAACAAAAGCGGCGACCGTCCTGCTCCGGAGCATCAGGCGGACAAGGGGTGGCGCAGTGGAAACAACGCTCGCGGGGTGCCGGAGCAGTCCGGGGCGGGATCGCCGCGGGCGATTCCGCCTCGGATCGGGCTGCTTTGACTGGACGACACATGCTCACCACGGTCCCATCGGGTAACCGGTTCGGAATACTCCGACACCCGCGAACGCCGGGGCAAGTCGGCCATTATTTCCATTTGTTGTCAAGCCAAAGTCAAAAAAAGTGGGATAATCCAACCACCCCGCCTCCCCGGATCAAAAATGCATCTTATCACGAGATACAGAAACACTTTCGATCGCGCTTGGAAACCAAGTGCCTGCGACCGCGATGAGCCGCACCGACCTCCGGCCGTCCGTCGCCTGCGTTTCCGCGGTTGACGCCGGAATTGCCGCTGGTAGGTTGAGGTCTCCATGCTCAAGCGCACGCCGCTCTACGAAGCGCACTGTCGGCTCGGTGCCCGGATGGTCGAGTTCGGCGGCTGGGAGATGCCGCTTCTTTACCGGGGCATCGTCGAGGAACACTTGGCGGTCCGCCAAGCCGCCGGGGTGTTCGACATTTCCCACATGGGCAACTTCACCGTCGCGGGGCCCGGCGCCGGGGCGTTCTTGAACCACTGCCTCACCAACGACCTTGACCGGCTGGCGGTGGGCCAGGGCCAGTACACCCTCATGTGCAATGAACGGGGCGGCGTGGTGGACGACCTCTACGTCTTCCGGGTCAAGCCGGACGAGTATCTGCTGGTGGTGAACGCCGCCCGGACCAGGGCGGATTGGGAATGGCTGGATGCGTTGGTGGACGCGGCGCCGACCGGGGACGGCTTCAATCTCCGGGACGACACCGACCGGTTGGCCGCGCTGGCCCTGCAGGGCCCCCGGGCGGCGGAGATTCTTCCCCGGGTGATCGAGGGGGGCTCGATCGCCGGGATGCTGGTGGCCGGAGTGGCCGAGTTGAAGAAGAATCAATGGGCGGGGTTCGTCTTTCGCGGCCATCCGGTCGGCGTGGCCCGCACGGGCTACACCGGGGAGGACGGTTTCGAGCTGGTGCTGCCTGCCGGTCTGGCGGAGGAGTTCTGGACGCTGCTCCTGGCGGCGGGCAAAGCGTGCGCCCTCCAGCCCGCCGGCTTGGGCGCGCGCGACACCCTGCGCACCGAGATGGGCTATCCGCTCTACGGCCATGAGTTGAGCGAGGACATCACGCCGCTGGAGGCCGGCCTGCAACGATTCGTGGCCCTGTCGAAGGGGGATTTCGTCGGCCGCAATGCGCTCCTGGCCCAAGCCGAGGAAGGCTTGCGCCGCCGCCTTGTGGGTTTCCGGATGGAAGGCCGCACCCCGCCGCCGCGGCCGGGCATGGAGGTGCAAGACACCGGCGGCCGGGTCATCGGCCGGGTGACCAGCGGCACTCAAAGTCCCTCCCTGGGCACGGGCATCGGGATGGCGTTGATCGCCGCCGCCGAGGCCGTGGAAGGCCGGCCCATCCGGGTGGTGATGCGGGGACGGGCCCACCCCGCCGTCATCGTTCGGCGGCCGATTTTGAGCCGGCCCAAGCCGGGTTCCGGGGGGGCCTCAAACGATTCTGCCCTTTCCGCCTCAAAAGCAGGTTGACCCGCGCGGCAAACCTTGTCTCATTTCGGGAAGCCATGAGCGACATTCCGACCGAACTGCGATACGCCTCGACGCACGAGTGGGTTCGACTCGACGGCGACCTGGCCACGGTGGGCATCAGCGACCATGCCCAAGCGGAGTTGACCGACATCGTTTACGTCGAGCTGCCCGAGGTGGGGGCGGATGTGGCCGCCGGGGACAGTTGCGCGGTCGTGGAGTCGGTCAAAACCGCCAGCGATGTGTACGCCCCGTTGAGCGGAAAGATCATCGCCGTCAACGAGGCGGTCGCCAAGGATCCCGCCCTGATCAACACCGATCCCTACGGCGAAGGCTGGCTTTTTCAGATCAAACCATCCGACCTCTCCGAATACGAAGACCTCCTTGACGCCGACGCCTACGCGGAGCAAATCGGCGAATAACAATCCCCTGCCCCGCCAACGTCCTCCTGCCATGGGACGGCCCCGCCGCGGCCGGTAGGGGACCCGCTCACGGGTTCAACACGACCGTCCCGCGCTCTGGCACCAAGCCACCGCCCGGGCCACGCCGCTTTCGGGACTGCTCAACACGGGCACCGGCAAGTCGCGGCAAAGCCCCGCCACCGGGGCCATCGAGGCTTGGGCCAGGACGACGGCTTGGGCGTCACCCAACTCGCGGCGGATGGCCTCGGCCACCATGCGGTACGAACCCTCGCGATCCCCGGCTTCCATGCGTTCCCACGCGGCCGGGCAAACGCAGGTCCGACACCGCACCCGCCGTCCCTGCAGACGGGCGACTTCATCGATCAAGGCCAGCGTCGGCCCCAGCGTGCTTTCGAGAGTGGCGGCCACCAGCAACCGCTCGCCGGCATCGACCGCCGCCTCCGCCATGGGTCGATCCACCCGCAACGCCGGCAACCCCAGTACCGTGCCGGCCTTTTCGGCAGCCGCCCCGATGCTCGAGCAGGTGCACAACAACACGCGATCCGGCCCCGCCCAAGGGGCCAGTTCCGCTTCCACGGCGGCCCGGAGTTCCCCGGCCGGAACGGCGGCCCGGGCAAGCTCCAGAAGCCCGGGGACGACCAGGTGTTGTCGCCGCAGGCCCGGCGCCCGCTGTTCCACCAGCCGGTCGAACAAAGACCGCAGCGTTTCGACCGTGTGGAGCAGAAGCAACTCCGCCATGGCGCGCTCCCTCCGAACTCACGCCCCCCAGGCCAGCCGGTAGAGCCGCTCGAAATCGGCCGCGCCGACCGGTCGGGGATTGAACCCCGCGGTCCACTGCCCCGCCGCGTCGGCGGCGAGGGCGGCCAGTTGGTTTTCGCGCAAGCCCAGAGCCCGCAGGGAGCGCGGCAGCCTGGCCTGGTCCATCAGCCGTTCCAGTCCCAGCGCCAGGGCGTCCACCAATTCGGCCGCGGGCAGCCGTTCCGGCGCCTTGTCCGGCACCACCTCCGGCGCCACGACCCGATAGGCTTCGGCCACCGCGGGGTCGGCGCCGTTGAATCGCACCACATGGGGCAACATCAGTGCCACGGCATGGCCGTGAACCACCCCGTGCCGGGCGGTCAACGGGTTCGCGGCGGCGTGGGCGGCGCCCAGCATGCTCAGTTCGATCGCCATCCCGGCCCA
>RFJD01000272.1 GCA_003695015.1 Verrucomicrobiota bacterium
AAAAACCGCTTGTGAGGGAAGGAATTCCTTGCTAAAGGAAAGAAAAATCGCCAAACTGGACTCGAAGGTTTGGATACTCGATGGTCGGTTTTTCGCAAACTCTAGGGTACGCGGTGCAGATTCTGACCTGCCTGAGCGCCACGGAGCCCCGGCTCGGCAAGACGCTCAGCTCGGGTGCCGCCGTGCCCAAGCCCTACATGGCCAAGCTCATCAACCGCTTGGCCAAGGCAGGTTTGGTCGAAACCAAGCGCGGTCGGCGCGGCGGCATCCTGCTGGCCAAGCACCCCGCCATGATCACCCTGCTGGACATCGTCCAAGCCGTGGAAGGCAAACATTGGATCGAGCCTTCCCTGCTCAGCATGGACACCTGCGTGGTGCTGGGTCACGTACCGCTCGAGGATCTCTGGCGGGAGTTCGTTTCGCGGCTGGAAGCCGGCCTGAAAGGCATCACCCTGGCGGAGTTGATCCGTCACAAGGAAGCCAAGATGGCCCGCCTGGCCCAGGAGGCCGCTTCCTCCCCGTCACCTCCCCAGGCCGCCTCCGAAGCCGCCGCCTTGAAAGAACCGCCCGGACCGAGCTACGGGGCGAGCCGGTCGCAATCCCAAGGCGGTTCGTCCAGCACTCCGCTTCAGATCGAGGGCACCCAAGATTGGAGCGACATCGACGACGGGCCGTTCCCCAGCCTGTTTGGCGTGGATGGCCGTTGACGCCAGCCTTTCCGGCCATGTCTCGCCGCCTTTCTCGAAGGGCTGGGCCGTGGGCAGGCTCACCGCCCGTGAACCGGGGCGGTTGTTCAATTCGACTCCGGCAGACTCACGATGTAGCCGCCGGATTTGGCGTCCGGCTTGAGCTTGACCAGTCCCTCTTCGCCGGCGCGGCGGAGCAGCTCATTGAAGGAACGGAACCCGTGGGCGCGCTCGTTGAAGCCAGGGTGGCGGCGTTTGATGGCCTGCTTGATCATCGACCCCCAGATCGGTTCCTCCTCGCCCCGCTCCTCGCTGAGGGCCTCGATCGTCTCGACCACCATCTCCAAGGCCTTTTCCGGTGACAGGCTCGGCGAGTCGCCCCCGCCTTTGGCGGCCGGCGGCGTCTTGCGGGTGGCCGGACGCCGCTTGCGGGTCGTTTCCCGCACGAGATCGTCGTAATAGATGAACTCGTCGCAGTTGTTGATGAAGAGGTCGGAAGAGGAGTTCTTGACGCCCATGCCGACGACGATCCGGCCGTTTTCGCGCAACTTGCTGACCAGCGGGGAGAAATCGGAGTCGCCGCTCAGGATCACAAAGGTGTCGATGTGGGCCCGGGTGTAGCAAAGGTCGAGGGCATCGACGACCATCCGGATGTCGGCGGAGTTCTTGCCGGACTGGCGGAGGTGGGGGATCTCGATCAGTTCGAAGGCGGCCTCATGGAGGCTCCGTTTGAATTCCTTGAACCGCTCAAAATCGCAGTAGGCCTTCTTGACGACGATGTGGCCTTTGAGCAGCAGGCGTTCCAAGACCTTGCGGATGTCGAACCGGGGGTATTTCGCGTCCTGGACGCCGCGGGCGATGTTCTCGAGGTCCAGAAAAACGGCCAAGGTGGCGGTGTTCTCGCGTTCGTTCATGGGAGAGAGGAAACGGTCACGGGGCGGGCACGGTCAACCCCAGTGGACCGGGATGGCGGTCTTTTCGCCGAACCGGTTCTGGTAGTAGAGCCGGCCGTGCACCCGGCCGTATTCGTAGAGCAACCGGGTGATCTTGACGTCGAAACAACAGTACTCGGCGATCTCGAGGAGTTTGCCCTGCCGGAACCACCGGATGGCCTGGAGCCCCTCGCTGGTCTTTTCGATGCCGAGGGTGGCCGTGGCCAGGGCGTCCAAGGAAACGCGGTGGGGGATCTGCTGGCGGACGGCCACCAGCATGTCCAAGGAGTTCAGTTGGTCGGGGTGGAAAAAGGGGGAGTAGCCGGCGAGCACTTCGTAGTCGAAGCCGATGGTGTTGAATCCGACCACCAAATCAGCCCGGCGCAGCTCCTCCATCAACTCCTCGACCTCGGCTTCCGGGTAGATGCGATACCCGCCGCGGGCGGTGCTGTAAGTGACGCCCACGCTCATTTTCATGTCGCGGATGTGGCTCCACCCGCCGACTTCCTCCGCGGATTTCTGGGTTTCGAGGTCGAAAAAGACGATGTTTTTCATCGGGCCGACCGTAAACCGGGCCTCTTCGCGCGGCTCACTCTAGGCGTTCCGCGCCGGGAGACAATCCCGTTTCCGGTCGGACGCCGGTGGGGGATTCACCGGCCAGCTCGAGAATGCGACGGAACTGGGCGGAGGTGACCGGCGCCACGGACAAGCGCGGTTGGCGCAGGATGGCCAGCCCGGCCAACGCGGGATCGGCGTTCAGGACGGCAAGGGGAACCGCGCGAGGCAAGGGCCGCACCGGTTCGAGATCGACCGCCACCCAATCCCCCTTGCTCGCGGTCGGGTCGGGATGGGGCTCCCCGGCCACCCGGGCCAAACCAACCACTTCGGGTCGGCGGCCACTGTGGTAGTACAACACCCAATCGCCGGGCCGCATCCGACGCAGGTTGTTGCGGGCTTGGTGGTTTCGGACACCGGTCCACGCCGTGCGCCCCTCGGCCACGAACTGCTCCCACGAAAAACTCGTCGGCTCTTCTTTGACCAACCAGAACGCCATCGGCTCTCGGCCCCGTGAATAAACCGCAGGAGGGCAGCCGAAAAGCCCCGTTTCCGCCGGAAAAACGTCGTCGTCGAACCGCCGCCGGTCCGCGTCGAACCACACCCACGCTTTGGACCGCGGCGGCGGAAGGCGCTTGGTCGATCGCCGTGAATCAACGGGCCTCGACTCTCAAGGCGGAGAGCGTTCGCTCCAGAATCTCCTCGACCGAGCCTTCCGCGGAAACGGTTCGCAGAAGTCCTTTGGCTGCGTAGTAGTCGATCAGGGGGCGGGTGCTGCGCTCGTAGGTTTCCATGCGGACCCGGATCGCTTCCGGCCGGTCGTCCTCCCGGACGATGAGTTCCCCACCGCAATGATCACAGACACCCTCCTGCCGCGGCGGGCGGGCGGTGACATGGTAAACGGCCTTGCACTGGCTGCATGTGCGCCTGCCGCCGAGCCGGGCCACGATGGCCTCGATGGGCAGGTCGTAGTTCACCACCGCGTCCAACCCGACGCCCAACTCCTTGAGCAACCCATCCAGCGCTTCGGCTTGGGGCACGGTGCGGGGAAAACCGTCCAACAAAAAACCGCCCCGGCACTTGAGGCATGTGGAGCGCTCGCGCACCAGGCTGAGGACGGTCTCATCCGACACCAGTTCGCCCCGCTGCATGCACGCGATGGCCTCGTTGAGAGCCGGGGAACGCTCCTCCGCGGGCAGGGACCGGGCGGCGCGGAAGACGTCGCCGGTTGAAAGGTGGCAGGAGCCGAGCCGTTCGGCCAGCAGTTCGGCTTGGGTGCCTTTGCCGACGCCGGGCGCTCCCAGCAACACCAAGCGCCATGCCTTGCCATTGCCTGCGGGCGGCGCGGAACAGACCGCCTGCGGTCCCTTGAGCCAGACGGCACGATCGTTCGAGTGAGCCATAAGCCTGAATTCGATCGGGCAGATTAGCCAGATCGGGCTAATCTGCTGCGCGTTTGCCATAAGGCCAGCGTTTGCCCGGCCGGGCCACACCCCTCTTGCCGGTTGCTTGCTCTTTCTTGCGGCGGGCGGTCCGAACCCGGGAGGGCCCGCAAACCGATGGCCGATAAAAGACAGAATCGAGGCAGGCAAGATGCCTGCGCCCAAGGGCCATCAGCTCCACCGGTTCAAACCGGGCCCGACTCCCGTTCAACCCATCACCCTTCAACCCATCACTCTTGCCGCCCCCGCCTCCTGACGTCGGCGGCTACGAGCACAGTCCCTCGCCGCGGTCCCCAAGCCGGTGGCGAAAAAAAGAAACGGCCCGCGTTGCCGCGGACCGTTTCAGGAAAGAGGCCAGACCCAACCCAGAACTCTGGCCTCAAGCTGGCGTGGCCGGGTTAATCATCATCGCCATGCTTGGAGTGGCCCTTCTTCTGGCCTTTGCCATGGTCGTCGTCATCGTCATCACAAGCCTCGCCGCCACGGCTGTTCTTGCCCTTGCCATATTCCTCCCGTTCGCCCTTCTTGCCGAGCTTGGAGCGGCCCTTCTTCTGGCCTTTGCCGTGGTCGTCGTCATCGTCATCGCAAGCCTCGCCGCCACGGCTTTTCTTGGCCTTGCCATATTCCTCCCGTTCGCCCTTCTTGCCCTGCTTCTCCCTTTGCCTCTTCTCCTTCTCCTTCTTGTCGCGCTCGCGCTCTTTCTGGCAGTCCTTGGGCTCGGAGGTGCTCTGGGTTCCATCGGTCGGGCAGAGCAGACCGCCGTTGCGGCTGTAGCCCTCGACAATCGTGAACGGGCCGAACACCATGCCCGGGCCGATCGGCTGCGAGCAGCTCGTGTGGATCCGGGCCACCTCGACCCCGTCGATCACCAAGGCGATCTCGGTTCCCAGCGTCCCGTTACGGTCCGCATTCAGGTCGGCCCCGTCGATCGTGAACAGGCCGGTCGCGTCCAGTTGCACACTGCCAAGCAGGTTGCCCTTCTTGTCGTAAACCTCCACCAGCGGCTGGTCGGCCCCGTCGTATTGCAGGGTGAGCTGGGTCACCTTGCCGTCGCACGGGGCGCAATCGCCGGAAGGCGGCGGGGTGGGCGGATTGTCCACCGGGCAGAGCAGGCCGCCGTTGCGGCTGTAGCCCTCGACGATCGTGAACGGACCGAACACCATGCCCGGG
>RFJD01000273.1 GCA_003695015.1 Verrucomicrobiota bacterium
GGCGGCCGCGGGCGGCTGTTGCCGGCGGGCGTCTCGCTGGTTGCGCCCGGGGGGCGCCTCTGGTATGAGTTTCCGGCTTTTGCGCGCCAAGGGGTGCGCGCCCCGAAACACCCGAGATGGCAAGTCAACCAAAGACACTCGACGAGCAGCGACTGACTCCGGCTCGAACGCCGCGTGCGATGGCGGGACTGCCCCCGCGTCAGGGCCTGTACGATCCGTGGTTCGAGAAGGACGCCTGTGGCGTGGGATTCGTGGTCCAAATGAAAGGCCGCAAGTCCCACACCATCATCGAACAAGGCCTCCAGATCCTGCTGCATCTGACCCACCGCGGCGCCTGCGGGGCCGAGCCCAACACCGGTGACGGGGCGGGCATCCTGATGCAAACGCCGCATCGCTTCCTGGCCGCAGCGGTCCGCGAGGCCGGCTTCGAACTGCCGGAGGCGGGACAGTACGGCGTGGGGATGTTGTTCCTGCCGAAGGACCCCGCCCAGCGGGAGGCGTGCGAGCAGGCCTTCGAGCGGATCGCCGCCGAGGAGGGACAGCCGGTGATCGGCTGGCGCACGGTGCCCACGGACAATTCGATGATCGGCAAGACCGCCTTGGAGTCCGAGCCGTTCATCCGACAGGTGTTCCTGCGTCGCGGCGAGGGGTTGGCGGATCAACTGGCTTTCGAGCGCAAACTTTACGTCATCCGCAAGCGGGCCGAGCACGAGATCCGTTACGGTGAGCTGCCCGGGCGGGAGTTCTTCTACTTCACGAGCCTGTCGTCGCGGACGCTCGTGTACAAGGGGATGCTTACGCCGGAGCAACTGCCGGTGTACTACCCGGACCTGAAGGACGAACGGATGGAGAGCGCGCTGGCGTTGGTGCATTCGCGCTTCAGCACCAACACCTTCCCGAGTTGGAGCCGCGCCCATCCTTACCGTTTTTTGGCCCACAACGGCGAAATCAACACCCTCCGGGGCAACGTCAACTGGATGCACGCCCGGCAGGCGTTGTTCCAGAGCCCGCTGTTCGGGGAGGACATCGAGAAGATCAAGCCGGTGATCGACCCGGACGGCAGCGACTCGGCCATGTTCGACAACTGCCTCGAGATGCTGGCGTTGACCGGCCGGTCGCTCCCGCACGCGGTGATGATGATGATCCCCGAGCCGTGGGAGAACCACGAGAGCATGTCGCCGGAGCGGAAGGCGTTCTACCGCTACCACGCGGCCTTGATGGAGCCGTGGGACGGGCCGGCCTCGATCGCCTTCACCGACGGCACCTGCATCGGGGCGGTGCTGGATCGCAACGGCCTCCGGCCGTCCCGCTATTACGTCACCAAGGACGATCTGGTGATCATGGCCTCGGAGGTGGGCGTGTTGCCCGTGCCGCCGGAGAACGTCGCCCACAAGGGCCGCCTCCAGCCGGGCCGCATGTTCCTGGTGGACATGAGCGAGGGGCGCATCATCGCCGATGAGGAGATCAAGGCCCGGATGACCTCGGCCGCGCCCTACCAGCAGTGGCTGGACGAACAGATGGTCGAGCTGGAGAAACTGCCCGAGCCGCCCGAGGTCGCCCAACCGGATCACGAGACCGTGACCCAACGCCAGCAGGCCTTCGGCTACACCTTCGAGGAACTGCGGATGCTGCTGGCGCCCATGGCCCAAAACGGCGTCGAAGCCGTCGGCTCGATGGGCAACGACGCGCCCCTGGCGGTTTTCTCGAAGCGGCCCCAACTGCTCTACAATTACTTCAAGCAGCTCTTCGCCCAGGTCACCAACCCGCCCATCGACTGCATCCGTGAGGAGATCATCACGTCGGCCCAGACGATGATCGGTTCGGAGGGCAACCTCCTCGATCCGCGGCCGGAGAGCTGCCACATGGTCCAGCTCCCCCATCCGATCCTCACCAACGAGGACCTGGCCAAGCTGCTCCACATCTGCCATGGCCAGTTCAAAGGGCGCAGCCTGCCCATCCTGTTCGACGCCGACGGCGGCGGGGCGGCGCTCGAACGCGCCATGGAGGAGCTGTTCGCCGCGGCCGACCAAGCCATCGCCGACGGCGTCAACATCCTCATTCTGTCCGACCGGGGCGTGGACGCCGAGCGGGCGCCCATCCCGGCCCTGCTGGCGGTGGCCGGTTTGCACCACCACCTGATCCGCCAAGGCACCCGCACTCGCGTGAGCATCGTCCTCGAATCGGGCGAGCCACGGGAGGTCCACCATTTTGCCGTGTTGATCGGGTACGGTTGCGACGCCATCAACCCATACCTGGCGTTCGAGACCTTGGACGACATGATCCGGCAGGGCTTGCTGGAGGGGCTCACCCCGGCCGAGGCGCACAAGAACTACATCAAGGCCGCGGTGAAGGGCGTGGTGAAGGTGATGTCCAAGATGGGCATCTCGACCGTGGCCAGCTACCGGGGCGCCCAGATCTTCGAGGCGTTGGGCATCAGCCAGGAGGTCATCGACAAGTACTTCACTTGGACGCCCTCCCGCATCGGCGGCGTCGGCTTGAACGAGATCGCCGAGGAAAGCCGCCTGCGCCACCGCGCCGCCTTCCCGCCGCGTCCGGCCAACGGGCACGTGCTGCCGACCGGCGGCGACTATCAGTGGCGCAAGGAAGGCGAGTACCACCTGTTCAACCCGGAGACCGTCCACCTCCTGCAAAAGGCGGTGCGGACCGGCAGTTACGAGGTTTACAAGGAGTACGCCCGGCGGATCAACGACCAGTCCGAGCAGGTCTGCACCCTGCGGGGCATGCTCAAGTTCAAACCGCGCCAGCCAATCCCGATCGAGGAGGTCGAGCCGATCGAGAACATCATGAAGCGGTTCAAGACCGGCGCCATGAGCTACGGCTCGATCAGCAAGGAGGCCCACGAGACCCTGGCCATCGCCATGAACCGGATCGGGGGCAAGAGCAACACCGGCGAGGGCGGTGAGGATCCGGAGCGGTTCACTTGGACCAACGAACGCGGCGACTCGAAGTGCTCCGCCATCAAGCAGGTGGCCAGCGGCCGGTTCGGCGTGACCATCCACTACCTGGTCAACTCCAAGGAAATCCAGATCAAGATGGCCCAGGGCGCCAAGCCCGGCGAGGGCGGCCAGTTGCCCGGCCGGAAGGTCTATCCATGGGTGGCCAAGGTCCGGCATTCGACGCCGGGCGTGGGCCTGATTTCCCCGCCGCCGCACCACGACATTTACTCGATCGAGGACCTGGCCCAGCTCATCCATGACCTCAAGAACGCCAATCCTTGGGCGCGCATCTCGGTGAAGCTCGTGGCCGAGGTCGGCGTGGGCACCATCGCCGCCGGCGTTGCCAAGGGGCATGCCGACGTGGTGCTGATCAGCGGTTACGACGGCGGCACCGGCGCCTCGCCCCAGACCAGCATCAAGCACGCCGGTCTGCCGTGGGAACTCGGTCTGGCCGAAACCCACCAGACCCTCGTCCTCAACAACCTCCGCAGCCGCATCGTGGTCGAAACCGACGGCCAGATGAAGACCGGCCGCGACGTGGTCATCGCCGCGTTGTTGGGCGCGGAGGAATACGGTTTCTCGACCGCCCCGTTGGTGACGATGGGCTGCATCATCATGCGGGTCTGCCACAAGAACACCTGTCCGGTCGGCGTCGCCACCCAGGACCCGCGTCTGCGGCAGCGGTTCGCCGGCGACCCGGATCACGTGGTCAACTACTTCAAGTTCGTGGCCCAGGAGGTGCGGGAGTTGATGGCCCAACTGGGCTTCCGGACCATCGACGAGATGATCGGTCACACCGAGGTGCTGGAGCCCGACGACGCCCTCCGCCATTGGAAGTCGCGCGGGGTGGACTTCAGCAACATCCTCTACCAGCCGCCGGTGGGGCCGGAGATCGGGCGCTATTGCCAGATCGAACAACAACACGGGTTGGAGCACTCGCTGGACCGCACGGTGTTGCTGGACCTGTGCCGACCGGCGATCGAGAACGGCGAATCGGTCCGCGCCGAACTGCCCATTCAGAACATCCACCGGGTGGTCGGCACCATCACCTCCCACGAGCTGGTCAAGCGGCGCGGCCCCGAGGGCCTGCCGGAGGACACCATCCGGCTGCACTTCCGCGGCTCGGCCGGACAGAGCTTCGGCGCGTTCATCGCCCCGGGCATGACCTTCCTGCTCGAAGGCGACTCGAACGACTACATCGGCAAGGGGCTTTCGGGCGGGAAGATCATCGTCGTGCCGCCGCGCGAGGCCACGTTCGTGCCGGAGGAGAACATCATCATCGGCAACGTGGCCTTCTATGGCGCCACGTCGGGCGAAGCCTACATCCGCGGCGTGGCCGGCGAGCGGTTCTGCGTCCGCAACAGCGGCGTCCGGGCGGTTGTCGAGGGCGTCGGCGACCACGGCTGCGAGTACATGACCGGCGGCCGGGTGGTCGTGCTGGGGCCGACCGGCCGGAACTTCGCCGCGGGCATGTCCGGCGGCATCGCCTACGTGCTGGACGAGGCGGGCGACTTCGCCGAGAAACGCTGCAACCGCGCCATGGTCGGGCTCGAATCCCTCGAAGACCCCGAGGAAATCGAGGAGGTCCGCGCCCTCATCCAGCGCCATGCCGAATACACCCGCAGCGAGCGCGCCCTGCACATCCTCGCTCACTGGGACGAATACCAGCCGCGCTTCGTGAAGGTCATCCCGCACGACTACAAGCGGGTCATCGAGACCTTCAAGGCCGTGCAGCGCGAGGGCCTCTCGGGCGACGCCGCCTGGATGGCCGCCTTCGAAGCCAACGCCCGCGATGCCGCGCGCGTCTCCGGCAACTGAGCCGCCGCGGCCCCCACCAACCTTGCCAGACCGAACCTGACGACAATCGATGGGAAAACCGACCGGATTCCTCGAATACGAACGGGAGACACCGCAGGACCGTCCGCCCGCCGAGCGGGTGAAGGATTGGAACGAGTTCCACCACCACCTGCCGGTGGAAAAGCTCCGGACGCAGGGGGCGCGTTGCATGGATTGCGGCATCCCCTTCTGCCACACCGGCAAGCTGCTCAGCGGCATGGCCTCGGGGTGCCCGATCAACAACCTCATCCCCGAGTGGAACGACCTGGTCTATCGCGGCCTGATGCGGGAGGCCATCGACCGCCTGCACAAGACCAACAACTTCCCCGAGTTCACCGGCCGCGTCTGTCCGGCGCCCTGTGAAGGCTCCTGCACCGTGGGCATCCACTCGCCCCCGGTGACCATCAAGGCCATCGAGTGCCACATCATCGACCACGCCTGGGAGCAGGGCTGGGTCCGGCCCAAGCCCCCGGCCGTCCGCACCGGCAAGAAGGTCGCCATCGTCGGCTCCGGCCCCGCCGGCCTCGCCGCCGCCGCCCAGCTCAACAAGGTCGGTCACTCGGTGACCGTCTTCGAACGCGAGGACCGGGTCGGCGGCCTGCTCATGTACGGCATCCCCAACATGAAGCTGGACAAACAAATCGTTCAGCGGCGCATCGACATCATGGCGCAGGAGGGGGTGACGTTCCGCACCGGCGTGGCCGTGGGCAGGGACTACCCGGCCGGCAAACTGCTCGAGGAATTCGACGCGGTCATCCTTTGCACCGGCGCCACCCGGCCTCGCGACCTCCAAGTCCCCGGCCGCGAACTCCAAGGCGTTCACTTCGCCATGGAGTTCCTCACCGAGAACACCCGCTCGCTGCTCGACGGCAAGCCCTCCCCACGCTTCATCTCCGCCAAGGACAAGGACGTCGTGGTCGTCGGCGGCGGTGACACCGGCACCGATTGCGTGGGCACGGCCATCCGGCACGGTTGCCGGAGCGTCGTCCAGATCGAGATCATGCCCTGCCCGCCCAAGGAACGGCGGCCGGACAATCCCTGGCCCGAGTGGCCGCGCATCCTGCGCACCGACTACGGCCAGGAGGAGGCCATCGCCCTGTTCGGCCACGA
>RFJD01000274.1 GCA_003695015.1 Verrucomicrobiota bacterium
CCGGGAACGAACCGCCGGTGGCGGCCTTCACCTTCGAGCCGGCCGAACCGACCACGATGGATGAGGTGCTGTTCGATGCCTCGGCGACCCGGGACGACCAGGACGACCCCGGCACACTGGAATACCGGTGGGACTGGGATGGCGACGGGGCGTTCGACACGGAGTTCACCCACGAGCCGGCGGCGCCACATCGGTTTCGGAGCGAAGGTCGCTACACAGTGACGCTCCTGGTGCGGGATCGGTTCGGTGCCACCGGCAGGGCGGAGCAAAGCGTGCTGGTGCGACAGGCGGACGATCCCGGGGAACCGGGCGGCGGCAACACACCGTTCGAGCTGGACTTTCAGGCGGCGGACGCGGCGTTCGATCCGGCGGCGCCTTTCGCCTATCTGAGCGATTACGAAGGCCGGGCGGTGGTGATGTTGAACCTGACCAACGGCTTGGTTCAGCGGCGGTTCACCTTCGAGTGGAAGCCGGAATCCATCACGGTTTCCCCGGATGGCCGCAAGATGTACGTGGCTTTGTTGCAGCGCCCCCACAATTATTACTGGTTCGGAGGCCATACCAATGCGGTGGCGGTGTTCGATCTGGAGCGCCGGGTCAAAACCGGGGAGTACCTGATCGACGCGGATCCGTACGACATGGTCGTGACCGACGGGGGGATCCTCGTGACTTCGGGTGGTTCGGGACAATGGACCGAACTGGTCACCTATCGGGCGGCCACCGGCGACCGGCTGGGAAGCGCCGCCATCCGCCACTTGTGCCGGCTGGCCCTGCATCCGTCGCAAGAGGCGGTGTATGCGGCCACCACGGATCTGATCCCCTCGGACCTTCTCCGGTACAACATCGACCCGCAAGGCGGCGCGGTCACCGGCAGTTGGGATTCCCCGTATCACGGAGACTACGCCATGAAGGGACGCGTGTGGTGTCATCCGGACGGGGAACGGATCCTCGCCGGCGGCGGTTTCGTGTTCCGCAGCTCGCCGGACCAAAGCCAGGATCTGAGGTACTTGGCGGACTTGGATGGCGGCGCGGTGGACGCGGTGACGTTCGACGCGGACCACCAAGCGATGCTGGCTGTCAGCGGCACCATCCTGCGGCATCACGACCTCGCCAGTTTGGAGCTGATGGGGACGATGGCCACCGAACCCGGGGTTCGCTGGCTCCATGCCCAAGGGCGCCAGTTGCACCTGTTGCGAATCGAGGGAACACGCACGCTCCTGTCGGCGATCCGCAATCCCGCCCTCCCGGAGCCATGGATTCTGGAAGCGCCGTCGTCCCAAGCGGTGCGTCTGGGCGAGACGGTCACCTTCAATGTGCGGGTCCGAGGCCGACCCCCGTTCCGCTATCAGTGGCTGAGAAATGGCGAGCCCCTGCCAGCAGGAACGAACCAAGTCCTGGTGTTGGAGAATGTTCAGGTCACGGCCGCCGGGAGTTATCGGGTGACGGTGTCCAACGCGTTCGGCGAAGCGACGAGCGAGGAAGCCGTGCTGACGGTCCTGCTGCCTCCGCAGATCGTCGGCGGGCCGGAGTCCTTGACGCTGGTTGCCGGTGAGGACGGTGAGCTGGTGGTGGAGACCGAAGGCGCCGAACCGATGAGGTACCAGTGGAGCCGGGACGGCACGCCACTGCCGGGGACCACCAACCGGATTCTCACCCTGTCCCGGGTGCAGGCCAGCGACGCCGGCGCGTATGTGGCGACCGTGGAAAACAGTGTGGGCATGGCGGTGAGCCGGCCGGCCATCCTGCGGGTCATCCCGTCGCCGCCGCGCATTGTCCGACAGCCCGCAGGCGGGTCCTGGCCAGCCGGGACCAATGCGATGTTGACGGTGGATGTTCGCGGAACGAAGCCTCTTCGGGTCCAGTGGTTCAAGGATGAAGCGGCCATTCCCGGCGCCAACCAAGCCACCTTGCTGCTCCCCAACGTCCAAGCGTCGCACGCGGGGACCTACCATTGCGTGGTCTCGAACCTGCTGGGAGAGGCCCGGAGTGAACCCACCGCCGTGGAGGTCCTGCCCGCGGCGCCTTGGTTCTGGAAGCAGCCCGAAGATCGGACGGTTCAAGCCGGTGAACCACTGGCATTGGAAGCCGGGGCGCGGGGCTCCGAGCCGTTGAGTTACCAGTGGCGACACGACGGGGAACCGGTGGACGGGGCGACCGGCGCGGTGTGGACGCTCACGGAAGCCGACCTCGCCGCCAGCGGCGATTACGACGTGGTGGCCTCGAACGCATGGGGCGCGGCCACCAGCCGGGTGGCCCGGGTGGTCGTTCTGCAGTCGCCCAGGCTCGCCGCCGCCCTCACCAATCAACTCCGACCCCTCGGGGAAACTTGCGTGCTGGCGCCGCGTGTGACCGCCCACCCGGCCCCGACCTACACATGGTTCCATCACGGGCTGCCCCTGCCGGGACAGACCAACGCGACCCTGACCTTGCCCAACCTGACACCGGCGGATGCCGGCGCCTATGCGGTGCGGGTACGTAACGAACTCGGCACGGTCGAGACCTCGATGACGCTGTTCGTCCATCCCCTGCCAGGCATGGTCGTCGGATGGGGCGACAACGTGGCCGGGCAGGCGGCGCCGCCGCCGGACCTGCCGGACGCGGTGGCGGTGGCGGGCGGGGATTTCCACAGCGTGGCCCTGCTGGCCGACGGAACCATGCGAGCTTGGGGCCGAACCCTGCCCCCGCCGGCAGAAACGGTCGCGGGGCCGTCGCCGGTCGTCCAAGTCGCCGCCGGCGCCTATCATTCCCTGGCACTGAAACTTGAAGGCAGGGTGGTGGCGTGGGGCTTGGACGATTTCGGCCAAGCCAGCGTACCGCCTCTGTTGGGAGGTGGCGGCGATCGCCGCCGGGGAAACCTTCAGCGTGGCCGTGCGGCAGGACGGATCGATCGTCCAATGGGGCACCATCCTGGAAGGCACCATCCCGCGACCGGAGCCGACGGGCTTCGTGGTGGCGGTCGCGGCGGGAAGGGACCACGTGCTGGCCCTGAGAAACGACGGGACCGTGATCGCCTGGGGCAACAATGCCTTCGGGCAGGCCGAGGTCCCGCCGAATCTTCCGCGCGTAAAAGCCGTGGCCGCCGGATACCTCCACAACCTCGCTCTGCTCGAGGACGGTGGCGTGGTCGCGTGGGGCGACGACTCCGCCGGCCAAACGAGCGTGCCGGAGGGACTCCGGGACGTGGTGGCTGTGGCGGCCGGGGATTTTCATTCGCTGGCCCTGCAGGCGGATGGAACCGTGGTGATCTGGGGCGGAGGCGGGTCGGCCGTGGCCCGACCGCCCGCCGAATTGCGACACGTCCGGGTCCTTGCCTCCGGCTTGTACCATGGCCTAGCCATCGAAGGGCCGCGGTTGCGCGGCATGGCAGGCCCGGAGGGCATCATCTTGTCCTGGGAAGGCCCCTTCCGGTTGGAGAGCGCACCGGCGGTGAGCGGGCCCTACCTGCCGGTGGCGGAGGGGTCCCCGCAGCTTGTCGTCCCAGAGGAACCGCAGCGGTTCTATCGGCTCAGGAGCCGCGACTGAGGCGCGGCGGTAAGCCCGCCGGATCGCGTTGCCAGTGTCCGGCGGGCGCCCCGCCGAAGCGGAACGCACGGTTTGTTGCCCGGCGGGCCGCGGCTTGGCCGAGCCGTTGCCGAATCGTCACGCCCCGGCGCTTGAGCCTCCGGGCGGAAGGCTTTACTGTGACGCCCGGTTTCGGCCCGGGATTCCGGCGCCGGCGGACACACCCTTTCATGGAGCACAGGACGCAACATCGCCCCGTCAGCCCGCGGCTGGCTTTCACTCTCATCGAACTCCTGGTGGTCATTGCCATCATCGCGATTTTGGCCGGCATGCTGCTGCCGGCCCTTTCGCGGGCAAAGGGCAAGGCCAAGACCATCCAGTGCCTGTCGAACCTCCGCCAGTGGGGGTTGGGCCTGCAGATGTACGCGACCGACCACAACGACGGCATGCCGCGGGATGGCACCGACGATGGCGGGCGGTACGCGGTGGACACGGGGGCGACGACCGGACCGGGCAGCCCCAACGACCGCTTCGCTTGGTTCAATCTCCTGCCGCCCTCGGTGGACCAGCAGCCGTTCTCGAACTACTGGAACGTCGCCACGCCCCCCTACCAGCAAAGCCTCCCCTACCCCGGCGGCCGCATCGGCAAGTTCTGGCATTGCCCGGCGGCGAAGGCTTCCGCCGAGGACCGGTTCCTCAAAGGCGGTCGGTTCGGCTTCTGGAGTTACGTGATGAACCTGGACCTGAAGCGCACCGGCCCGCGCATCTCCGATCGCCTCCCCTACCCTGCGATGCCCCGGTTGAGCTCGTTGCGGAACCCGTCGGCCATCGTGCTGCTGGTGGACGCGACCTTCAGCCCGACGCTTGAGGCCTACACCGCCGGCAACACGGATCCCAACCGCAACGGCATCTTCCCCGCCGCCCGGAGCGAGCGTTTCACCCGGCGGCACAACAACCAGGGCGGCAACCTCGTGTTCGTGGACGGCCACGCGGCCTACTTCAACCGCGCCTACATCACCAACGGCACCGGCTCTTCGATCGAAAAACTCAACCCCGACGTGATCTGGAATCCCCACCGTCAGTAAGCCCGCAACGACCAGCGTGACCATGAAAAAACTGCTCCCTCTGCTGTTGGTTCTGGGATGGGCCGCCACCGGCGCCCAAGCCCAGGAAGTGATCGCCGAATGGAACTTCAACTTCGGCGACGACGCCGACACCAGCACCGGCACGACCGCCCCGGCGACCGGCGCGGGAACCGCCGTCCCCATCGGCGGGGTCACCGAATCCTTTTTCAGCGGATCGATCCGGGACGGCGCCGACGACGATTCCGGCTGGAACCTGAGCGGCTTCCCGGCCCAAGGCGAACTGCCGCAGACGGCGGGCGCCGAGTTCCGCATCTCGACCGAGGGCTACCAGGACGTGGTGTTGAAGTTCGACTGGCGGACCAGCAACACCGCGGCGAACTGGCTGCAGGTGTTGTTCACCACCGACGGGACGACATGGCAGCCGGCGGGACGATTCCAGAGCGCCCAAGGCGGCTGGTGGTTCACCGAGCTGGTCGTCGATTTCGCGCCTTACGACGAAACCGACAACAACCCAAACTTCGCCGTGCGGCTGGTGTCGGACTTCGGCGACAGCGGGCAGTACGAACCCGCCAATGAGGGCTCGAACTACAGTCCCAACGGCACCTGGCGGTTCGACTTGGTGAGCCTGCTCGGCTTCCCCCTCGGCAGCGGGCCGGTGCCCGCTCAAATCATCACCCAGCCCCAAAGCCTCACGGTCAGGGAAGGCGAGGACGCCACCTTCACCGTGTCCGCCGTGGGCACGCCGCCGCTCGAATACCAGTGGTTCTTCAACGACAGCCCGATCGAAGGCGCGACCAACGCCACCCTGACGCTCGACGCCGTGACCCTGCTCCAGGCCGGCTTCTACAAGGTTCGCGTCGTCAACGTCATTGGCGAGGTGGAGAGCGACCCGGCCGAGCTGGTCGTCGAACCCGACACGCCTCCGTCGCTCACCCCGATTGCCGAGCTGCGGAAGCTGGTCGATCCGGTCACCTTCCTGCCGACCGACACAGATACAATCTTCACGGTGGAGGGCATCGTCATCAATCATGTGAGCCTGACCGGCATGCCCAACGTCCTGTTTTACCTGCAGGACGACACCGCCGGCATCGCCGTGTACTGGCGGGGCGGCGCCAACCAGTTCATCCCCGAAGCCGGCGACCGGGTGAGGGTGACGGCGCGGCTGGCCCATTTCAACGGCCTGTTGGAGCTGGTTCCCAACACCAGCCAGGCCGACACCGGCGTCTGGCGGATCAGCACCGGCAATCCGCTCCCCGCTCCGACGCCGCTTTCCTTCGCCGCCAAGTACGATCCGGCCACCCTCGAGGCCCTCGAAGGCAGCTACGTGGTGGCCGAGAACGTGACCTTCGACACCACCGATCCCAACTTCCCCTCCAGCGGAGTGGTGCAGCTCTACGACGCCACCTTCGAGACCTTCGCGATGTACGTGGATGGACGCACCGACATCGGCGGCCAGCCCAAGCCCCGCGGCACGGCCACCGTTTACGGCGTGCTGGGACAGTACGATCGCAGCGATCCCCGCAGCGACGGTTACCAGATCATCCCCACCCGCTACGCCGACATCGTCAGCACCGAGAAACCGCCCAGCATCGTGTTCACCAACGAACTGGCCAACCTGCGCCGACCCGGGGACGCCGTGATCAACCAGTTCACCGACCACGGCTTGGCGCCGGGCGAGTCCCTCACCAGCACGCTGCTCATCTCCGATTCCGAGGGCCGGCCGATCCAGATCCAAACGCCCACCGACGGCCTGCCCCCCACGGCCCATTGGGAGGTCGGCCCACCGGACGCCGACGGCGTGATCACCGCCACCTTCACGTGGAGTCCGGACGC
>RFJD01000275.1 GCA_003695015.1 Verrucomicrobiota bacterium
GAGCTTCCTCGACCGCCGCGCGGACTACGACCGAGCCAACCACGCCTTCGTTGCCGTCGGGGAACTTCACTTCCACGGTGTTTTCGGCCCGAAGCTGCCTGGGGTCCAGCGGGATCAGCTTCGTGATCGCGTATTCGCGTTCGGTGAACCGGTCGGCGCAGTCCTCCAGCGGAACTTGCAGTTCCTCTCCGTTCAGCCGGACGATCGGTGTGCGGCTGCGTCCCGCTGGCCGCGTCAGGCCGATGCGCAGGATGGCATAGTCGATCTTCTTTTCGACCGGCACGCGGATCTTGAAAACCGCCTGACCCAACGGTCGCGTGATCCCGTCGCCGTAGCACACCACCTCGTTCACCCGTCGCCGCTCCCCGATGGGCGCTCCGTAATCCGCCACCAGCACCACCGCCTCCCGCGGAGCCAGCTCCAGCCGTTCCGGCGTCGGGACAATCTGCCGACGAAAATACGCCGTGTAGTCCGGGTTACGCCCGAAGCGGCGCATCTCGACGCGCGGCGTGTCGATGCCATGAAGCGCGACCGACTGCGGGCGGTTGGCCAGGTTGTTCACCGCCAGATAGAGGCGGCTGCCGTTGACAAACGCCCGCGCCTGAAGGTCCGGATCGCTGCACAACGCCTTGACTCGCCGGCCGCCCACACCCTGAAACAGCTTGTAAAACGACGTCAGCGGCATCTCCACCCAGCGCGAACGGTCCGTGTAGCCGTACGGCACGTAGAGGTTGGCATAATACTTCGGGTCCCAGCTCCACGTGTTGAGCAACAGAAACGGCACGGCCTTCCAGACCGTGTGCGGATGGTCCATGAAGGCCAGAGTGTTCGCAATGATGGTGCTGGCGTGGGCGAAACAGACGATCGAGCGTTTCTTCAACTCGCGCTCGAAACCGGTGACGTCCGGAAAATGCCGCTTCACGATCTCCTCGGCCACGAGTTCGCCGGAATACATGCCCTTCGGCTGGCCATGGATGTAGCCGCCGTGTTCGCTGACGACGATGCCGACCTCTTTCCCGTAGGCGATGGCGCTGTAGTTCGCCACCAAATCGAGCGAATTCTCCAAGGCCAGCCCGGACTGGAACCGGCCGCCGAACACGCCGTTGGTCCAGCGGAGGTAGTCATAGACGTGGAACGAGTAGAAGTCCATGCGACAGCCCGTGTTGTCGATGAAGCCTTTCAGGCCGTCGAACGCCCGGTAGTCGTTCCGGTAGAAGTAGGACACCGGCATGCACAGGCCGCCCACCTTCACCTCCGGCGTGCTTCGGTGCACGGCCTCCATGGTCTTCAGGTGCCACTCGGCCAAGTGCGGATCCTTGTAGAAGGACCAGTGCGGCTCGTTGATGGGCTCGTAATAGCGCGGCCGATCAAAGTCGGTGTGGGCGTATTTCAACACCGCGGCGGAAAGCTCGGCAGCCGCCTCGAGGTTTTGGGGAATGTATTGCGGATGATCGCCGGCGCTCGACTGTTTGGTGGCGTAGCGCCCCATGAACTCCGGGAACGCATTGTGCGCGCCATGCGCCGCCACGTCGAGGTTCGGCCCGAAGTCGGCCAGCATGCGCTCGCTGGGCGGCTCCGGTTTCCGGTTCTTCAACGGCATGAGATCGGCAAAGCCCGGGCGCGATGCATCCTCGCGCAACCGGCGGGCTGCGCTGCGCACAATGCCCAGGTCGCGTCCGAAGGCGATGCCGAGTTCATGCACGAGGTAGTCATACATGGCCTCGTCCCTGACCCGGCGATCGAAGCCCCGTCCACTGTCGCTGATCGCGAAGTAGCGTTTGCGATCGACTTCGGCGATGCCCTGAATGGCGCGCGTGGTCTCCGGCTCGACAACGAGGTAAGGTTGGGTCCAGTCGACGGGACGCGCCCGAGTCCGGGCTTCGAGCTGCGCCTTGCCGGCCTTCGTTTCCGAAGCTGGCTCGTGTCCCGTCGGCTGCCCCCCACACCCGGGCAATATCAGCAACAACATCGCGGCGGCCACGATGCCGGGCACTCCGTTTTCCGCCTGTCTTTGCTGCGGGCACAACCTGGCCGGCCCACCGGAGCCACCGATCTGAGCCGGCTCATACTCCTCTGAAAGAGAGGTCGGAGAAATGAGCGGACTTACGTCCGCAGCTACCAATCTGCTGGAATGTTTCGGTGGCATGCCCTTCAAAAGCCAAGCTGCTTCTTGTCCACCTCTTTCGGAGCGCTCACCTTGTCCGGCGCGATCTGATTCAAGATGCCGCGCAGTTCGGCGACGATGTGCGGATACTGCGCCGCCAGGTCGCGCGTTTCGCCCGGGTCCTCGGCCAAGTGGAACAGCAGTCCCGGCTCCTCCACCTCGGTAATGTCGAACTTGCCCACGCCACGGCGCACCCGGACGACGCCGGGCGGGATGTATTTCCAGTTGCCTTTGCGGATGGCCAGTTGGGCCAGCGCCTCCTCGATGATGTAATCGCGGCCATGGTCCGACTCGCCCAGCAATGCCGGCAAGACGTTCTTGCTGTCCCGACCGGCGTTGGCGGGCATGGGCCGGCCAATCAGCGCCGCTATCGACGCGTAAAGGTCCACTTGGCTGATCAACGCCTCGGAGATGCCGGGCTTCACGCGCGCCGGCCAATGCACGATGAACGGCATGCGCGTGCCGCCCTCCCAGCGACTGTATTTGCCGCCGCGCCAGGGGCCGGCCGGTTTGTGGTCGCCATTGCGCTCCAACGCGCCGTCCCAGTAGCCGTCGAACAGCACCGGGCCGTTATCCGACGACACGATAATCAACGTGTTTTCCAACTGGCCGGTGGCCTTGAGAGCCTCGACGATCCGGCCCACGCACCAGTCGAACACCGCGATGGCGTCACCGCGCGGCCCCAGGCTGGTCGCGCCTTGGAACCGCGGGTGCACCACCCGGGGCACATGACATTCGTTCAGGGCGTAATAGAGAAAGAACGGTTTCTTTCTTGGCTGCTTGATGAACTCGACGGCCTTGTTCAAGTAAGTGTCCGCCATGTCTTCGTCCTTGAACCGTGCGCTCCGTCCGCCGCTCATCCAGCCGATGCGGCTGATGCCGTTGACGATCGTGCCCGAGTGCTGTTCGTCCGCCTGCATCCGCAGAAGCTGCGGATGCGAGATCCCGGTCGGATCCTGGCCCACCTGCTTTTCGTAGCTGACCTCGACCGGATCGGAGGGATCGAGGTTCACGATGCGGCCGTTCTCGATATACACCGATGGCACCCGGTCGGCCGTGGCCGCCATGTGAAAAGAGTATTCGAAACCGACCTCCCTCGGTCCCGGCCGGATCACCCCATTCCAATCCAGCGGCTGATCGGCCGTGCCGAGCCCGAGATGCCATTTGCCGACGAGCGCGGTGGCGTAGCCGTTGTCGCGCAGGAACGCGGCAATGGTCGGCCGCTTCGGGTCGATGATCAACGGCGCATTGCCGGGCAGGATGCGGGCCGACTTGTTGCGAAAGGCGTATTCGCCGGTCAACAGCGAGTAACGCGACGGCGTGCAGGTGGCCGCGCTGCAATAGGCCGACAGAAAGCGCAGGCCGTTGGCGGCCAATCGATCCACATTCGGCGTGTCCACGGCCGTGGCGCCGTAGCAACCGAAATCGCCATAGCCAATGTCGTCGCCGTAGATGATGACAATGTTGGGTTTCTCCGCGGCCAGGGCGCCCAGTGCGCACATCCCCACCGCGGCGATCACCGAGGCGATGGTTCTTTGCATCATGTTCTTCTGGTGTTCGTGCGATTCGAAGAGGTTGTCGTTTGTCAAAGTTACCGGGCTCAGGCCCGTCCGAACTCCTCGACCGCCTCATACATGGCGACGATGTTTTCGGCGGGCACGTCCGGCAGGATGTTGTGGACGGTGTTGAAGACAAATCCGCC
>RFJD01000276.1 GCA_003695015.1 Verrucomicrobiota bacterium
CCCGCCGAGTGCCGGATGTCGGGCAGGTTTCGAAGCCGGAAGCCGTTGATCCGGATTTCCACAGGGTTGTACGCGAACCCGCCGTTCTTGTGCAGGGAGAAGTGGAGGCGGCCGCCTTCCAACGCGTGATCGAGCGGCTTGGTGACGTTGATGGCGAACTCCTCCAGGGCGTTGGCCGTGATGTTTTCCAGGACCTTGTTCCCGTAATAGTTGTCCTCGAAATACAACGGCAGGGCGGGGGCGTGATTGAGCTTCAAACGCAGGATGGCCGTGGCTTCCGGCGGCAGCGGGATGTCCGCCAGGGAAGCCACCGGCGCATAGTCCTGAAAGCCCAGGTCTTGGTGGTTCTGGAACAGCATCTTCAGCTCGGCCTGTTGCACTTCGGTGTCCGGTGGCAGTGACAGGCGCACCTCGGCCCGCTGTTCGTCCCGGTGGTTGTTGTGCAGCAGGACGTACACGACGTCGTTTGTCAGAAAGGCACGGCTCAGCACGTGGTAGTTGTCCGAACTGGCAAAGAGATACTCGCCCGCCAGGTCCTTCCAGAACCGCAGATAGTTCATGAACGGCGTTGGATGATACGTCCGGCCGCCGTCGTCCGAGGTGAAGAAGGTCAGCCGGTAGGAGGGGTTCCACGGGGCGTACGAAAGAATGAACACGCTCATCTTGTCGATCACGTCCGGCCGCTCCATCAACGCCGCCAGCATCGCGTTGCACGACTTGACGTAGTTGAACTGGTTGGTTTCACCCCAATCCAAGGCCCCGTACTCGGAGATCACGAACGGCTTGTAGTCGCCCCAGCGCAGCCAGTGCTCGTTCTCCCAGAGATCCACGAACGATTCCAGCCGTCCCTTGGACCACACGTGCTGAGTGACGAACTGGGCCTCGTACACCGTGGCCTTCCCGTACTTGGCGGCGAAATCCAGTTCGTACGGATGAAACGAATACGCCCCCAGCTTGTCGCCGGACAGTTGAATGAAGCGCTTGTTCTGGCTGAACCAGGCCGAGAACTGGCCGTTTTCGCCGTCCACGTAGGGCCAGGCATCGGTCGGGCCGGCCACCTTGACCTCGGGATGGGCCACCGCCATCGCCTCGGCCACGGCGTTGTGGAATTCGGCCAGCTTGTCCCACGCATCCGGATCCCAATGCCAGCCGAAGTTGGACTGCACGGTGCTTTCGTTGAGCACCTCGTACCACTTGGGCATCAGGCCGCCCGCCTGTTCGATCCGGCGGAAGGTGGCGATCACCGCCTCCGCATGGGCCGCGTGATTCGAGACCGTGTTGACCCCGTGGGTCAGCTCCTTGGGCCAGCACATGAAATCGGGGAACTCCCCGTGCCCTTCGCCCGAAAGAATGGTCTTGTGGTTCGGATCCAGTTGTTTGGCCCGCACATAGCGATCCGGCGTGCCCACGTAACGAGCCAGCTCCGCCGGATTGATGAAACCGGGCCGGTTCGGATCCTCGGTGAAAAGCACGTAGCCGCCGTTCTTCCAGTACTTCCGGAATCCCACCGTTCCCCGGGACGGCAGCATGGCCCCCTCGTCGCGAATCCAGGTGTCCACGTTCTTCCTCTGGCCGTCGATGGTGACCAGCGTGGTCCCGAACCCGGGCGAGAGATACACGCCGAACCAGGTGTGACGATCGAAAACCGAATGCCCACCGATGGCCCGGCGTCGCGTCAGGTCAACGTCCACGGTCGCATGCGGCGTTTGTTCCGCACGCGCGGACAATCCTTCCGTCAGCCCGGCCACCGCAAGCAGCAGCGGGCCTGCAAGACACAACACCCGTTTCATGGCGACGCCAAGGATAGGCGATTTCGCCCGGGTGTCAGGTCAGGAACGCCACGCCGGCCGTTTGCCGCGGCACAATGCGCACGGCATTGCCGGGCCGCGGAAGTTTGGCGCAGCCTTGCTGGAACCCGCTGGAGGGCCGCACCCGGCCAGCCGGTTCACGGTCGCATGGGCTTGCCGTCGAGATAAACCCGGATGCGGTGGCGGTCGAGTTGGACGGCGAGGTGATGCCAGCGGCCGGGGCTGAGGACGTCGCGCCAGTGGCGCTCGTTCGCCCCCGCAATGACCCGCAGGCTCAAACCCGGCCAGCAGTCGATCAACATCCCGTCATTCCGACCTGCGGTCAGCTTGTCGAAGATCCGGCCCGCCTCCTTCGCCGCCGGTTGGATCCACGCTTCGAAGGTCACCGGCTCGGACAACGCCTCGGCGTCCACGGGGAGCGTGTCGCCAACCTTCGGATGCAGCACGCTCACCAGCACGTCCTCGCCGGCCAGCGCCACGTGGCGATCGCCGTTGGCCAGCTCACGGATCCGCTCCGGTTTCACCCAACCGCGCAACACGCTCAAGCGCCCCAGCTCGCCGGCAAACCGGCTGCCGCCTTGGCTGTCCAAGCCCACCCGCAGCGGGTGATCGTTCTTCGGCACGACCGGCCGCACCGGCATCGGCTGCGGCTGGAACACCGTCACGTCTTTTCGGCGCGAGGCCGGCTGCACGTCCCAGCGGACCAACCGGCCTCCCTCGACCTTGCCGCTGACGATCGTGTGGTCGGACAGATGCAGCTTGAAATCGGCGTCCCACGTGGCCGGCCACGCGGGCAGCAACAGGATCTTGCCGTCGGCCTCCTGCACCAGCATCCGTTGCAGGGCAATGCTGCCCGAGCCGAAGTGGTCGAAGTCCGGGCACGAATCCGGTCCTTCGCTGCCATAAAGCGGGAACCGGCACAACGGCGAGGCCCAACGGAACCGCCGCACCAACCCTTCGGCCGCTTCGACGGCGTTGCCCGCGTAGGCCCAGTGGATCTGGTCCTGCGTCCAACATTTGTTGCCGAACCGATCCGGGTTGCTCCGATGCTGCATCGTCCATTCGACCAGCTCCTTCGTCCCGTGCCCGACGCCGAACAGCGTGAACGGAAAGACCGGATACAGCTCGCCGTTCTCCGCGTTGCGGCGGTGCGACCAGGTGTCGGCCGGCGCCAGCGCCTTGCGCCCGTCGATTTCCTGCATGGGCACGGGCGGCAGTTCGGAGTGCAGGCGTTGCCAGTGGGCGCGGTCGGCGGCCGTCCCGGCGTTCATGGCCAGAAGGTTCTTCAGGCAAAAGTGCAGGCCGGCCACGTCCGGCGCCGGATTCACCGCCACCCACCAAGTCTCCAAAACCTGCGCCGGATCCAGCCGCAAGCGGCCGTTCGTATCGCGGGGATAGTGTTTGTCGTAGAACAACAGAACCTCGCGGGCGAACGGCACGAGCACTTCGTCACGGAAACGCCGGTCGCCCGTGAACTTCACATACTCGATCATCATGGCCGTCGTCTCGAGGCCCGAGGTGAAGTAGTAGCTGTGGTAGTAACCGTCGCCCTTGTTGCCGCCGGGCGGCGTTTTGAGCGGCTTGGTCTCGCGGTCGTGGCCGTTCTTGCTGCAATCGCGCTCGCCGCCGGTGGGCTCGATGTTCTCGCGATAGTAGGCCCCCTCGTGACCGAACCACGCCTTGGTGATCGCCTTCCGCACGGGCAGCAGGTGCCAGTAGTAATCGAAGAACGGCTTCATCAGGTCGAAGTCGCCGCTCATCAACAACGGCCAGTAAAGCAGCCGCTGGTTTTGATACGTGAACCGCCGGCCCCAAAGCCGGTCGTC
>RFJD01000277.1 GCA_003695015.1 Verrucomicrobiota bacterium
GTTCTCGCAGCCGTACGAGGACTACGAGCTGCGACCCGAGGTGGTGAAGGCGCTGGACCTGATCTTCCTGCTCCATGCCGATCATGAGCAGAATTGCTCCACCGCCACGGTGCGCATGGTTGCCAGCAGCCAGGCCAATCTCTTCGCCTCGGCGGCGGCGGGCGTCTGCGCCCTCTGGGGCCCGCTGCATGGCGGCGCCAATCAGGCCGTCATCGAGATGCTCCAGCAGATCCACGATTCCGGTGACGACGGCTCGAAGTTCCTCGCCCGGGTCAAGGCCGGCGAAACCCGGCTGATGGGCTTCGGCCACCGCGTGTACAAGAACTACGATCCGCGGGCGAAGATCATCAAGGCGGCTTGCGACTCGGTGCTCGAGAAACTCCACATGAGCGATCCGCTGCTGGACATCGCCAAGCACCTCGAGGAAAAGGCCCTCCACGACGAGTACTTCGTCGAGCGGAAGCTCTATCCGAACGTGGACTTCTACAGCGGCATCATCATGCGGGCCATCGGCATCCCGATCGAGATGTTCACCGTCATCTTCGCCATCGGGCGCATGCCGGGCTGGATTGCCAACTTCAAGGAGGTCATCGAGAGCAAGAGCCGCATCTACCGGCCGCGGCAGATCTACACCGGGCCCACCCAGCGCGACTACGTGCCGCTGGAACAACGCGGCTGAGCCGCCGGCCGCCGGCCGGTCCGAAAACCGGGCGCTCCCGTGGATTGCCTCCCGGGAGCGCTTGTTTCATGCTCCGGGCATGCGCGTTCCACGCCTGATCCTGCCGTGGGCCTTGCTGGCCGGTTGCTGCCTGGCTGCCGGGGGCGCCACCGCCCGGCCCAACATCCTCTTTGCCATCGCCGACGACGCTTCATGGTGGACCATGGGCGCCTACGGCTGCACGTGGGTTCGGACGCCCGGGTTCGACCGCGTGGCCCGCGAGGGTTTGCTGTTCACCCGGGCCTACACACCCAACGCCAAATGCGCGCCCTCCCGCGCCTGCATCCTCACCGGCCGGAACTCGTGGCAACTCGAGGCCGCCTGCAACCACGTCCCGTTCTTCCCGCCGCAGTTCAAGACCTACGCCGAGGCTTTGGCCGAACACGGTTGGTTCGTCGGCAAGACGGCCAAAGGCTGGGCTCCGGGTGTCGCCCGTGATGCCGAGGGCCGTCCGCGGCACCTGGCCGGAACGCCCTTCGACCGCCGCCGGCTCACCCCGCCGGCCCGGGGCATTTCCTCCGAGGACTACGCCGCCAACTTCAGGGACTTCCTGGACGCCGTCCCGCCCGGCAAGCCGTGGTGCTTCTGGTACGGGGCGCGCGAACCCCATCGCGGCTACGAGTACGGCTCCGGCGTGGCCAAGGGCGGCAAACGCCTCGACGCCATCCAGCGCGTCCCGGCCATGTGGCCGGACAACCCGGTCATCCGCAACGACCTCCTGGACTACGCCTTCGAGATCGAGCATTTCGACCGGCATCTGGTCCTCATGCTCGAGGAGCTCGAACGCCGCGGCCAGCTCGACAACACCCTCGTGGTGGTCACCGCCGACAACGGCATGCCCTTCCCGCGCATCAAGGGCCAGGAATATGACGACTCGAACCACCTGCCGCTGGCCGTCATGTGGAAGCAGGGCATCCGCCGTCCCGGCCGGGTGATCGACGACTTGGTCAACTTCATCGACTTCGCCCCCACCTTCATCGAAGTGGCCGGGCTCTCCTGGGAACAAACCGGCATGGCACCGGCCGCCGGCCGCAGCCTCACGCCGTACTTCCGCGACGAACGCTCCGGCCGGCTCGACCCGCAGCGCGACCACGTCCTCATTGGCAAGGAGCGCCACGACGTGGGCCGGCCCCACGACCAAGGCTATCCCATCCGGGGCATCGTCACCGATCGCTGGCTGTACTTGCGCAACTTCGAGCCTTCCCGGTGGCCGGCCGGCAACCCGGAGACCGGCTACCTCAATTGCGATGGCAGCCCCACCAAGACCGAGATCCTCGCCCGCAACCGGCTCGCCCCCGCCGATGCCTTCTGGCGTCTGTGTTTCGGCAAACGCCCGGGCGAGGAACTCTACGATCTGGCGGAGGATCCGGATTGCGTCCACAACCTCGCCGCCGATCCCGCCCACGCCCGGGTGAAAAGCCGTCTCGAGCAGCAGATGCTCGCCGAACTGCGGCGGCAGGGCGATCCGCGGGTTTTGGGCCGGCCGGACTATTTCGAGCGAATGCCCTACGCCGCCGAATCCCATCGCGGCTTCTACGAGAAGTACATGGCCGGGCAAGAACTGAACGCCGGCTGGGTGAACCCTTCCGATTTCGAGCCGATCCCGTTGGACGACGAGGGGCGGCCGGTTCGGCGCTGACCGCCCGGAAAGCGGGCGGGTCCACTGCGGGTGGCTTCTGCGTCCCCGCCGGGAACAACCGGCCGCCGTCACTCGCGTCGGCGTGAAGCGCGCCGACCAAAACGAAAGGCGCGCCGCAAGACCCGGCGCGCTTTCGGCTGGTGAGGCTGGCGGGAGAAATCGAGCCGCGCGGTCAATCCTTCCGCCGAAGGCGGCGCCCGAAGGCCAGACCAAGCAAAAGAATCGCCGTGCCCGCCAATGCTTGCGGCTCGGGAACAAACAGCACATCCCAGCCGATCAGGTCCATCGCCAGCAGATCGGCGTCGGTGATCTGACCAATTTCCCCATAGGCCAGTGTCGGATCCATCAGGCCCAAGCCCAGATTGTCTTTCCAGTGGCTCGCTTGGTTGCCATCACCATGGTTCACGCCGGTGGACATCAAGGTTTCAGCCGCGGCGTTGAAAAGAGGCGTGATGACGTCCGTAATGGCGGTGGTGCCCGGCTCGAGGTTGCGCGCGAAAGTCGTGAATTCCGAGGCATTGGAGGGATCGGCGGCGCCTCCGTTAGCGAATCGGAAAAGGTCCAGCGTGGTCGGATTCACCGTGCCACTCGAACTCTGATCGACGGTGTCCACGACCGAGTAAAAGCCCAA
>RFJD01000045.1 GCA_003695015.1 Verrucomicrobiota bacterium
CCCGGAGCAGAAAAATCGCTTTCACGCACACAAAAGGGTTGAAATCCGGCCGGTTTGTCACTTATCAAGAGCCAAAGCTCGGCCACACGGACCCTTTCGGTGACTGCAAAGCACCGAGTTGAACAACCAAACTGACGAATGGAGGTGAGACGAGTGGCCAAGAAGAAAGCGGCAGCCAAGAAAGCAGCCAAGAAGAAGGCGGCGCCCAAGAAGGCAGCCAAGAAGAAGGCGGCCAAGAAGAAAGCCGCAGCCAAGAAGGCGGCCAAGAAGAAGGCGGCGCCGAAGAAAGCAGCCAAGAAAAAGGCAGCGCCCAAGAAAGCAGCCAAGAAAAAGGCAGCCAGGAAAAGGGCGCGCAAGTGACCGCCGATCAGCCCGCCGGTAAGCCGCGAATCCGTTGATTCCCAGCTCGTCCGGCGAGGCCCCTTCAGCAATCACCCTCACATCCAGGAGGGGAGCCCGGTGGAAACGGGCAAACCTGCCTGGATTTTTCATGACCCGCGGAGAAACGGCCCTTCCCTCGCGGTTTCTCCTCGCTCCCGCCCCGGCGCGGCGTCACAAGGGCCGGCCGGTCAAGCCGATCTCCCATGACCGGGATCGGATCCCCCTCGAGGGAACCGCGTGGCCACTTCGCCATTGAATCCCGGCGGCCAGCCGCCCAACCTTGGTCCATGGCCACGCTGGTGTTCGACATCGAGACCGCCGCCCTTCCCCGCGAACAGTTCGACGAGGCGCAGCTCGAGTACCTGTTTCGCGAAGCGGAACGCCTGCCGGACGAGGCGGCCAAGGCGCAACGGCGGGAGGAGATCGAGCGGATGATGAATCTCTGGCCGTTCACCTCGCAGGTGGTGTGCATCGCCATGCTCAACGCCGACAGCCGGCGCGGCCGGGTTCTGTACGTGGCGCCGGATTTCGAGGAGGCGGAGGCCGAGGGGGGCGCGGTTCGGTTCGTCAGTTGCATGGACGAGGGCGACCTGCTCGATCAATTCTGGAAGGCGGCCAAGGCGTTCGACCAAGTGGTGACCTTCAACGGAAGGAGCTTCGACGTGCCGTTCCTGTATCTGCGGTCGGCCCTGCTGAACGTGCCGATCAGCCGCAAGGACTGGCTGGGGTACCGGTTCGCCACCTCGCCCCATTGCGATCTGGCCGAGCAATTCTCGTTCTACAATGTCAGCGGCCGGGAAGGCGCGGCCCGGCGGTTCAACCTCGATTTCTACTGCCGCGCTTTCGGGATCGAATCGCCGAAAGCCCAAGGGGTGACCGGCATGGATGTCGGCCGCCTGCTGGAGGAAGGCCGCCACCGGGAGATCGCCGAGTACTGTCTCCGCGATGTCGAGGCCACGCTGCGATTGTACGAGATCTGGAAGGAGCGGCTCGAAGGCATCAAGTGAAGCGGCCGCGGCGCCCGGGCCGGGCGGAAGATCAGGCGTTTTGGCGTCGCGCCAGTTCGAGGACCGCCCCCCGTCCCAGGCCGAGCATTCGCGAGGCACTGCGCTGGTTGACCGCCAGCTCGAGGAAGCCCGTGGATCCCGGCACCGCCACCGGTTCTCCCGGTTTCACCGCGCCGTAATGGTCGGCCACCGGCGCCACGCCTTCCGCGCCCCAACGCAGGACCCATTCGCCGGCGGGAGCCAGGAGGAGGTCGTTGCGCAGGTTGGTGATGAGGTTGCCGAAGTGATCGACGTAAAGCACCTGCCCGCGCCAGCCGTCGCCGGTGGGTTGCGGCTCGGGCCAGGGCAGCGTGACGGCAGGCGCCACCGCCGGTCCGATGTCCTCGAACCGACCGCCCGCCGCCAGCCACGCCGCCGCCGGGGCAAACAGATCCCGGCCGTGAAAAGTCCGGCTCAGCTCCGGCAGGCGGCAGGCCGGGTTTTCGATGCGCCGGGCCTCCCCCACCGGATGGCCCGTGAGCCGTTCCAACCAGCTCCACAGGCCGTTGTCGGGGCCGACCAGGAACCCGCGCCGCCACCGCAGAGCCAGGGGCGCCCGTTCGCCGCCCACACCCGGATCGATCACCGCGACGTGGATGGCCTCCTCCGGAAACCACTGCAATGCCTGCCCCAACAGAAACGCCGCGGAAGCGACATCGCCCGCCGGCGCGTCATGCGCCACGTCCACGATCCGCGCGCCGGGCGCCTGCCGGAGGATCACGCCCTTTATGGCGCCGACGAACCAGTCGCGATGACCAAAATCGGTGGTGAGCGTGATGACCGTCATGGGGTCCATGGTAGCGGGCGGCCGCGGAACCGACGACGTCGAAGCGACGCCACGATCACGATTGGATGACCGCGGCCGTGCGGGGCGGTCTTCATGCGGCGGGCAAGAGCTCGCTCCACGGTACGGGGACCGGATGACGGTGACGCTGTTCCAAGTGAGATGGGGCCATCGAGGCTGGCGTGTGGTTCAGGGCCGGAGCGGGCCGATGAGATCGCCGTAACGGCGATAGCGGGCGGCGAGGAGGCGGTTGGCTGCTTCCCGGAGTTGCGGTTCCATGGCCGCCGGCGTCCAGCGGACACCCCAAAGTTCCGCGGCGGATTCCTGGAGGGCGCGTTCCCAATCAAGCCGCTCCACGCCGGGAGGCGGTGGTTGGACGCTGCCTTGGATAAGCAGGCCGGTGCGGGTGCGGCGTTGGGCGGCGCCGGCGATCTTGCGGCCCTGCCAGAGCAGATCGTTGGCTTCGGCGCCGACGAAACAACGGCCCGGGCCGTCGGCGATCGGTTCCGGAGCCAGCTCGGTTGGGACGCCCAGCCGGGCGAGGGCGACCTGCAACCAGCGGTGCAGCCGCCGGTAACTCTCGGGCGCGCGCAGCCGATGCCACGGGTGGCCCGCGGGAATGACCACGCTGTAAGTCCAGTCGTCGGCGTGGGGGACCAAACCGCCGCCGGTGGGTCGCCGCACCAGCGGACGCAACTCGGTCCATTGGCGGACGGTCTCCGCCCGTTGCAGCAAGCCGAAGCTGGCGGCCGGTTCGCGCCAGGCATAGACGCGCAACCAAGGCGGCTCGCCGGGCCGGGCGGTGCGCAACAGCGCCTCGTCCACCGCCATGTTCCAACCGGCGTCGCCGGGTCC
>RFJD01000278.1 GCA_003695015.1 Verrucomicrobiota bacterium
CCAGCGGGTGCAACCGGATCTTCAGCCGAAGCCCCTGGGGGGTCACGGCCAGCGCCGTCAATTCGCCGACGCGGGTGACGTTCCCGGGCAGCCGCCAGCAGAGCCGGTCGCCGTCCACCTCCAAGCCCGCCCGTCCGGCCTGTTCGCGAAACAGCCCCAAGACGCGGGTCGCCAAGGCGCCCAAGAGGCGAAACCGAATCGCCGGGCCGTCCAGCGCGAATTCGGCCAGCTCGACCGGCGCCGAAAACGGCCCCAAGCCCAGTCGCACCCGCAGCCGGTCCGCCCCGCATTCCACCGCGCGGACCTCGGCGCGGCCCGCGAGGGCGGTTTCAAGGAGGCGGGCCAGATCGTCGTTGTTCAACAGCAATTCCATCGGCGTGGCCGGGGTCCCGGCGGGGCTCTTCTCGGGTTTCCGGCCGGCCGGGTCAAGTGTTGTCGGTGTCGCGGTCCTTCCGGTTCCGGCCCCCGCCCGCGGGCTGTTGGATTGCCTGCCGGGTCGGGCTGTTGCAGATTGAGGGCGGATGGACAAAGCCCGGACCACCGCCGCGCCCCCGGGGCGCGGACGGGGAGGCCGGTGGCGGAGGAATCATGGGCAAGACGCACAAGTCACTCAAAGGCTACTTCCTCCTGGACGGGGGTAACCTAGCGGGGTCGTTTTTCCACCGCACGGTGGTGTTGATCTGCCACCACGACGAAAACGGCGCCTTCGGATTGGTGCTCAACCGGGAGAGCGGCCACGCCGTGGGGGAGGCGCTGGTGGCGGACCTTGCCGAGCCCATCCGCGAACTCCCGCTGCTGGTGGGTGGTCCGGTCCAGCCCCAGGCCATGAGCTTCCTGCACTCGGACGTTTTCCTCCCCGACGCCAACGTCATGCCGAACCTGCGCCTCGGGCACTCGGTCGAGGAGCTGGTCGAGATCAGTGAATCCTGGTCGCCGACCAGCCGGCTGAAACTGTTCGCCGGCTATGCCGGTTGGGCCCCGGGCCAGCTCGAGGGGGAGCTGAAACGCAAGGCCTGGCTGGTCCATCCGGCCTCGCTCGAATTGATTTTCGACACCCCGCCCGGCGAACTCTGGCAGACGATCCTCCGGAGCAAGGGGCCGATTTACCGGCTCCTGGCCGAGTCGCCCGAGGACCTGAGCTGGAACTGAGCCGGGGGCGGTCCGCCAACCCGCCGGGCCGGCCGCCCCCACGGCGTTTCGTCGCTGCCCGCCTGGCCTCCGGTTTTTCCCGACTCCGGCAGCCCCGCCCGGGGGCTTTCCCGTTGACGCCCGGCGACCGCCCCTCCTAAGCTGCGCGGCGTTTTGCAGGTAAAGGCCGGAAGGTCGGCCCGGCAGAGGTCCGTTTTCCGGCCTTTCCGGCATGTGGCAACGGAAAACGGAACGGCGTGGCGGCGAAGGAGGCTGGCGGAACGACGCCCCGGGCCCCGACCACGGAGCCGGGCTGGCGAGGCAACCAGCGGCCGACGGCGCCCGCCGAGCAATGGAACTCTATGGCTGAACAACTGGCTTACGCTTTGCTGACCCCTCACTCGCTGTTGCGCAGTCGCACCGGCGGCATCATCACCCGGCTCATCGCCCGCACCGGCCTGGATCTGGTGGGCGCCCGCATGTTCGCCCCCAGCCCCGAGCTGGTGAAGGAATACGCCGAGACCGTCATCTCGAAGAACGACCCCCAGGAACCCCGGGTGCAGGAGTTGCTCCGGGATTATGTGCTCCAGCAATTCGCCCCGGACAGCACCGGCCGGCGCAAGCGCGTCATGATGCTGCTCTTCCACGGCGAGGATGCCGTCCGCAAGGTCCGCGATGTCGTCGGCTTCTTCGTCCCCGGCAAATACAGCGGTCAGAGCATCCGCGACACCTACGGGGATCTGGTCTTGGACGAGAACGGCAACGTCCGTTACTTCGAGCCGGCGGTGTACGCCGCGCCCACCGTCGAGGAGGCCGAACGCAATCTCAAGATCTGGCTGAAGTACTCGGACACCGACGGCGGCGTGCTGGAGAACGTCATCGCGTACGAACCGGGTGAAAAGCCTGAGCGGACGCTGGTTCTGCTCAAGCCGGACAACTTCCGCTTCGCCTCCGGCCGGCCGGGCAACATGATCGACTACTTCTCCCGGACCGGCCTCTACATCGTTGGCATCAAGCTGCACCGGATGAGCGTGGCCCAGGCCATCGAGTTTTACGGCCCGGTGCGGGAGGTGCTGCGCACCAAGCTCAAGGGCATGGTCGGCGAACAGGCCCGCACGGCCATCGAACAGGCCTTGGGCTTCACCGTGCCCCCGGAGGTGGAAAAGAAGCTGGGCGAGCTGCTGTGCCCGTTTTTCGGCGACCATCAGTTCGAAAACATCGTCGAGTTCATGTCCGGCCGCCGGCCCAGCCAGACGCCGCTGGAGGAACGGGACGCCCCCGGCACCGAGAAGTGCATCGCCCTCGTGTACGAGGGGGTCAACGCCGTGGCCAAGATCCGCGACGTCCTCGGACCGACCGACCCCACCAAGGCCCCTCCGGGCTCGATCCGCCGCGAGTTCGGCTCGAACGTCATGGTCAACGCCGCCCATGCCAGCGACTCGGTCGAAAACGCCGAGCGCGAGATGCGCATCGTCAACGTCGGCGAAAACCAGTTGAAGCGCGTGGCCGAGGCGTACTTTGGCGCCTTGTAGGAATTCTCCGCCGCCGGGCGGCCGGTTGCGCGCCGGCCGCCCGGGGGCCTCGACCGCCAACCCCGGATCCTCAACGCAAATGACGGCTCCCCTCCCCACCGCCCCCGAGAAGAAAGGCAGCGTGTTCGACGGCGTCACCTTCTACCACTGGATGGTGGTGATCGTGGCCTCGGCCGGCTGGTTGTTCGACTGCATGGACCAGCGGTTGTTCGTGCTGGCCCGGGAGTCGGCGTTGAAAGAAATGCTGGCCGGCAACGCCGACGCCCTGGCCAACCTCAAGGCCTACATCGGCACGGCCACCACGAGCATGATCCTGGGGTGGGCCACCGGCGGCATCATCTTCGGGATGATGAGCGACAAGATCGGCCGGGTGAAAACGATGGTGGCCACCCTGCTGACCTACTCGATCTTCACCGGGTTGTGCGGCTTGGCTCATTCCTGGCAGGTGTTCACCCTCTACCGTTTCCTGGTGGGACTGGGCGTGGGCGGCATGTTTGGCGCGGCCACCACGTTGGTGGCCGAGAGCGTGCCCGGCAATTTCCGCTCGATGGCGCTGGGCTCGCTCCAGGCCCTCTCCGCCACGGGCAACATCATGGGTTCGGCCATCAGCATCAAGATTCCCCCGGGGATGGAGAACTTCTGGGGCGACATGGCCGGATGGCGGGTCTTGTTTTTCGTGGGCATCCTGCCGGCCATCCTGGTGGCGCCCATCGTCATCTTCCTCCGGGAGCCGGAGGCATGGAAGCAGGCGCGCCAGCACGCCCGGGAGGACAGTTCCCGCTCCATGGGCTCGGTGCGCGACTTGTTTGCCCACCGGCGCTGGCGGCACCACACGATCATCGGGCTGCTGTTGGGGGTCTCCGGCATGGTGGGTCTGTGGGGCATCGGTTTCTTCTCGCCGGAACTGGTGAGCGAGGCCCTCAAGGGCGAGCCACAGGAGGTGGTGGACCGGGTGCGGAGCATCGGGACCCTGCTGCAGGACGTCGGTTCGTTCACGGGCATGCTCACCTTCACCTTCGTGGCCTCCTACCTGAGCCGTCGGATTGCCTTCCTGGGCGCCTTTGCCCTTTGCCTGGTCACCACGATCTTCGTCTTCTACTCGCTGAATTCGGCCTCGGACGCCTACTGGATGCTGCCGATGATGGGCTTCGCCCAACTGGCGGTGTTCGCCGGCTACTCGATCTACTTCCCCGAGCTGTTCCCGACGCGCTTGCGGGGAACGGGCGTGGGGTTCTGCTACAACACGGTGCGTTACCTGGCGGCCCCGGCGCCGATGTTGCTCGGGTACCTGAGCCGGGCGATGAGCTTCCGGTCGGCCGCGATCGTGATGGCGTTCATTTACGTGGTCGGCATGGTGGCCCTCATCTGGGCGCCGGAGACCAAGGGCCAGCCGCTGCCGGAAGAGGACCTGCCGGCTGGGGCCGCGGACAAGCTTGCTTCCTGACCGAGCCGAACGCAGCTTGATCGGAACGGCGGGCGTCCATGCGCGCGTGGCGGAATTGGCAGACGCGCCAGACTTAGGATCTGGTCCCGCAAGGGGTGGAGGTTCGAGTCCTCTCGCGCGCACCACGCCCCCCCGCGGCCCTGGGCCCGCGCGGTCGGCGGGCACGATGAGGGGCGGGCGGTTCCCCGGTTTGCGCTTTGTTTTGCCGGCCTTCGGGGTTTAATTCGCCGCTGATGAAGAGCCGCCGAGCCGAGATCCGACGCGAGACCGCCGAGACGCGCATCCACCTGCGGTTGCGGATCGACGGGCATGGCCGGGCGACGGTCCGGACGGGGATCCCCTTTTTCGACCACATGCTCGACCTGTTCGCGCGGCACTCGAGGGTGGACTTGGACTTGGAGTGCCAGGGGGACCTGGAGGTGGACGCCCACCACACGGTGGAGGATTGCGGGCTGGCGCTGGGGCAGGCTTTCTGCCAGGCCCTCGGGGACCGGAGGGGCATCCGCCGGTACGGGACGGGGTTCGACCCGCGGAATCCGTTCACCGGCGAGGCCTATGTGCCGATGGACGAGTGTCTGGCGCGGTGTGTGATCGACTTCAGCGGGCGGCCGTACCTGGTGTGGCGGGGCATGGACGGCCACGCCTACCGCCGGCTTACGCTGGAGGAACGCACCCAGGACATGTCCAGCGCCTTCCGGTTCGGGCTGGCAAAGGAGTTTTTCCAGGCCTTTGCCAACGAGGCGCGGTGCAACCTGCACCTGGAACTGCTCTACGGCGAGGAGCCGCACCACATCGTCGAGGCCCTGTTCAAGGCCTTCGCCCGGGCGGTGGACGAGGCCTGCCGGCGGGATCCCCGCCTGCGGGGGCAGGTGCCCAGCACCAAAGGCACCCTGACGTCCTGAATAGTCCCCGGCCGGGGCTCGTCGAACACCATGGCGCACATCAGCGATCCATCCAACGCCTCGGATGAGCAACTGGTGCAGAGCGCCCGGCAGGGCGATCGCGAGGCGTTCGAGGAGCTGGTGTACCGGCATCGGAACAAGATTTACTCGCGGGTGTTCTCGATGGTGCGCAACGCCGACGATGCCTTGGACCTCTCGCAGGAGGCATGGATCAAGGCGTGGCAGCGGCTGGACCAGTTCCACGGCGATTCGAGTTTCGCCACGTGGATCACCCGGGTGGCGATCAACGTTTGCCTGGACTTCCTCCGCCGGCAGAAGCGGGTGCACTTCGAGTCCACCGAGACGCTCGAGGAAAAGCTTGGAGGGGTGGAGCGGCTGATGCCGCCGGCCGAGGTGGATCCGCTGGCCGGCTTGGAGCGCGAAGAGTTGCGGGCCCGGATCGACCGGGCGCTGGACGAGTTGAGCGAGAAACATCGGACTGTGTTGATTTTGCACGCATTCGAGGGTTTGGAGTATAAGGAGATTGCCCGGCGGGTGGGTTGTTCGCTGGGCACGGTGATGTCGCGGCTGTTTTACGCGCGGCGCAATCTGGCGGCCAAGCTGGCCGACCTGAAAGAGCAACGGGAACAAGAACATGACGGCTGAAACCTGCCTGAAGATCCAGTCCTGGGTGGACGGCGAACTGCCGGCGCACGAGGCGCGGGAGATCGAGCGGCTGGTGGCCGCCGACCCGGAGGCGCGCGCGCTGGCCGATCAATTGCGTTCCCTCAAGGCGGCACTCCAGGATGCCGAGATCGAGCGGCCCGTGCCGATGGGGCGGGAGGAGTACTGGGGCGGCATCGCGGTGGGGTTGGGCCCCGAGAAGGCGGTCCGCCCGGCGTCGGCGGTGGTGCGTCCCCGGCCGCGTTGGTGGCGGTGGCTGGCGCC
>RFJD01000279.1 GCA_003695015.1 Verrucomicrobiota bacterium
CAGGTCGGTGAACCGGGCCACTTCCAGCAGCCGTTCCCGCGAGGCGAAACCCGAGGTGTCCACCGCGGTGTGCACCTCCTGTTGGCGGCACGCTTCGAGTGCGCAGCGCAGAAACTCGAACTGGTTCAGCGGTTCGCCCCCGGAAAACGTGACGCCGCCGCCGGAGTCGTCGTAAAAGATGCGGTCGGCGAGCACCTCCCGGAGCACGTCGCCCACGGTCATCTCGCGGCCGACCGTCTCGCGGGCTCCGGCGGGACAGGCTTCGACGCATGCGCCGCACACCGTGCAGTCGTTCGCGGGCCGTAGCGGCAACGACTCGATGGCCGGGCGTTGACCGGGTGGCTGTTGGGAGCAGACCTCGACGCAGGCGCCGCATCGCACACAGCGGGTCTCGATCACCATGACCTGCGGACCCACCGCCAGGTTCTCGGGATTGTGGCACCAGGCACAGCGCAGGGGACAACCTTTGAGGAAGACGGTGGTGCGGATGCCTGGTCCGTCCTGCACCGAATACCGCTGGATGTGACTGACCAGTCCGCTCGTGCCGGTTGCCGTCGATGCCTGTGCCATTGGGCCGGGCTCCGTGTCGGGAACGAACCCTCAGCGATCGAGTCTGTCAAGGGCGGCCAACCGGAACAAGCCCGACGAGGTTCGTGGGGCGGAAGCGGCCGGCCGCAGGGCTTACTCGACCTGGATCGTCAGGCTGGCGCTGTGGCTGCTGAATTCGGGGGCGTACATGCATTGCAAGGTGGCAAAGCCGGTTTCGTAGCGGCCGCGGAGTTGAACCCGGGCGGAATGTTCGAACACGTAGGTTCCCTTCGGCAGATAGTCGATGAAGCAGTGGGTGGCGGTGTCCCTGATGGACTGGTAGTAAGCCAAGCCGTCCTGGTGGCGGTAGCCGGACAAGACCTCGGTGGGTTCGGTGCCGCTGCCGCGCGGGAGTTTGAGATGGACGTACTCCATGTCGCGATCGACCCGCAAGACGAGGCGCAGGACCAGTTCGTCACCCACGTGGACCGGGCCGCGGACGGGCTCGAGCACGGGGCCGTCGGCGGTTTGCCGCTTGCGGTGGAGTTGGAGGTCCATTTGAAGGGGCGTTTCCGCGTAGGCGCGGACTTTGGCCACGTCCTCGTAGTAGGCCCAATGAAGTCCGCCCCAGGCAATGCCTTGTGTCGGTTTGCGAAGGGTGACCCGGCCCATGTCCGGGCGGATTTCGCCGGGGCCGAACCGGACCTCATAGGCGCCGGTGCCCGCCTCGACCTCCGGAGCGGGCCGGCCCGGACGGTGGAAACGGCCGGGGGTGACGTCCAACCTGCCCAAGCGCACCTCGACCAAGCTCCGATCTGCCAGCCAGTTGCGGCCACGAAGGAGCAGGGCATAGATCGCGTCGGCCGTGGCCTTGGTGGTTTTCCAGTCGCGGGTTTGCTTCTGCTTGAGCAACCAGATCTGGCATTCCTCGACGGCCGCGGGGTCTTGGGCAACTTCGTCGAAGACTTCGATCATGAGCGCCTGCGTTTCGATGGGCGCGCGGTACCACCACCAGCTTCGTTCGGTGTCGCGCCAGTAACGGCCCAGCTCCTCGTCCACCACGGAACGCTCCTCGAGCGAGCGGACAATGGCCCGGGCGGTGGCGCGGTCGCCGAAGCGCAGCAGCGCCAGGGCCAGATGCCCCTGTGACTGGCGGTGCCCCAGTTGGACCCAGTACCGGCGGGCCTGGTCGAGGAAATAATCGTAGGCCGGCCGGTTGGCCGGAGCGATGGGATGATCGTCCAGGAAAAAGCTCCGGCCGTATAGTTGGAGGGCGATCCGGGGCGAGAGGTGATTGGCCTTGGGATCCTCCTTTTCGAGGATGCGGTCGTGGGTTTCCTTCAGCCAGGCGTCGAGGGAGTCGAGCGCGCGCAAGGCGGGTTGGACATCCACCGGCACGCCCAAATGCCGCAGCCGGCCGAACCCGGTGACGATGTAAAGAGTGATGTAATCGTTGCGGGGACCGCCCGGAAACCACGGCCAGACCCCGTCGGCATATTGAGCTTGGACGAGTTTTTCGAAGGCGCGCTGCAACTCGGCATTCAGGCGGTTGTCGTCGAACAACAGTCCGACGTGCCGGCGGGCCTGGGATTCATCCTGGGCCTCGTCCCACCATGGTGTTTCCTGGAGCAGGACATTCTTGAGGTCCTCGTTTTTGGCAAGCGGACTGTCGAGGGCCGGGGTGTTTTTCCATTGATCGAAAACCTGGCGGATGCGCGGATCGCTGTTGGCGATGTAACGAGCCAGGGCGTTGGCGTAATAGCGGTTGAAGGTCTGTTCGGTGCACTCGTGCGGGTACTCCATGAGATAGGGCAGGGCGAGGATGGCGTACCAAGCGGGATTCGAAACCACCTGCAGGGTGAGGCTGCGGTGGGCGAGCGAAGCGGATTCGCCGGAGCGCACCAGCGATTCGAAGGTCAACTTCCGCTCGCCCGGGCCGCGAATGGCCAGGGGGAACGACTCCCGGACCAACACGCGGCGGGCGATGACCGGCACCATGCCTTCCTCGCCGTCCGAATGGCTGGCCGAGGCAGCCACGACGCGGTAACGGAGAGCGGTCAACCCGTCCGGCACGCGCAGCCGCCAGGCGGTGACGCGGGATTCGCCCGGGGGCACGGTGAATTCCCGCTCGGGCCGGGCGTTTTCGAGGCTGGCATCCAGCGGTTCATCGGTCAGGGCGTTCCACCAGTGGAGGACGACGCGGCCCTGCTGGGGCTGGTCGGATTGGTTGGTGACCTTGGCGGTGAACTCGATGACGTCGGCTTCGCGCAGGAACCGCGGCGGATTGGGTTGGACCATCAATTCGAGCGCGGTGACGGCCGAACCTTCCAGGAGCCCCGCCGCCAGATCGCGGGTGTGGGCGAAGCCGAGGAACCGCCACTCGGTCAGCGCCTCCGGCATGGTGAACGTCAGGCGGACGCGGCCGTCGGCGTCGGTCGTCAACTGCGGGAAGAAGAACGCCGTTTCCCGGAGGTTGCGACGGACGGCGACCCGGCTCCAGTCGATGGGCTTCTTGGCCCCTTCCGGTTCAGCGGTCCCGCCGTTGGTGGCCTGACGGCGGGCGCCGTCGGGCTCGGCGTAGGCGGCTTTCAGGGCGGGTCGGCCCATGGCTGCGGACTCGGCGACCAACGCCTGGCCCTCGGCCGGAGGCGCGGCAGCCGGGGCCATCAGGGCATCCGCCACCGGCGCGCCCGGCGCGGCGCCACGGCCGAACCTGGCCCGCAGGGCAAAGAGCACGGCCATGGGCGGGTTGATCTCCGGCGGAAACTCGCGGTAACGGATCACCACCCTGGCGCCTGGCACGCGCCAGCCGTTGAGGCGGACGGCGAGAGGCGCGGCTTCGTTGGCGAAGCCGGCGTTGAGCCAGGAGGATTCGCCGGCGAAGACGGAGAATCCATCCGGCCACCCCCAAGGCAGGAAACTGTCCAGGGAAGCGTCGTAGAGTGTGGCCACGAGCTCGGCAGCGGCGCGGGTGGCGTGGGGTCCCTCGACCACGAGCGTCCAAGTTTCCTTCTGACCGGGTTCGAGTTTGGAGGTGAAGTGTTCCCAGCGCAGTTTGAGTTCCTTGTTCGACCACGGCACCTCGATGGTGCGATTGAACTGATAGAGGCGGTTCTCGGCCACTTGGAGCACGCGGAGGGTGAAGCCGCCGCGCTGGTCCTCGGAAGGCGTGAAGTCGAGGCGGGTTTGGGTTTGCCGGGGGGCGGTCCAGAAGCTCCGAAGCACCCGGCCCCGGTGCAGGATCTCGACGTAGGCACGGGCTTGGGGGTAGCCGCTGCCCCAGGTCGCGGTGAACGTTTCGCCGGGCTCGACCTTCCATCCGGGCGCTCCGATCCACTGGGCCAGAGGCACGGTGAAGCGGTCGGCGTTGGGATCGACGATCAACAGCGTGTGCTCGGCCTTCACCGGCTGGCCGAAGCGGTCCCGGGTTTCGAGCACCGCGCGATAAGCGCCCGCCGGCAGCGTCCAAGTGAGCCGGGCTTTGCCGTCTTCGCCCGTTTGGAAGGGGCGTTGTTCGATGGCTTCGGCGAGCGGCCAGTTCGCGGGGTCCGCCGGATCAGGGTCGTCGCCGGGGGAGGAGAACAGTCGGCGGCGGAGAGGGCGTTCCGGAGCTTGGAGGCGGTGGAGGCGGACGATGCCTTCGGCCGGTTGCGGGTGGCCGTCCAGGTCGGTCGTCTCGATCCCGAGGGCGAAAGGCGTGTTGGCCGTCAGCCAGTCGTCGGGCTTCAACCGGGCTTCCAAGGCGACGTACCCGATGCGGAGCAAACGTTCGTCGCTGCGGGTCTCGCCGGCGGCGTCGGTCACGTCCGCCTGGACCTGGTAGAGGAAGACGGGTTGGGCCGAGGCCGGGATCCGGCGATCGGGCACGGCGGTAAACTCGAGTTCGAAATGCCCGTCCGTGCCGGTGCGGGTGATGCCGTGGGCGATCTCGACCGTCTCGGCCACCGGCCAGAAGATCGGGCGTCGGACCGGCCGCCACCACCGAGGCATGCGGACCTGCCGGGTCACGCGCCAGCGGACTTCGGCGCCGTCCACCGCCGCGCCGGTGTAGGCGAGAGCGGTTCCGCCGAGGCGCACCGTTTCGCCGAGACGCGGCGCTTCCTCCGGCGCTTTCAGCATCACGGTGAACTTGGGCCGTTTGTACTCCTCGACCTGCACGCCGGTGGCGCCGTCGGGGCCCTCCACCACCCGGATCGTCATGCGGCCGGTCAACCGGTCCGCCGGCGCGGTGAAGCTGCCGCTGAACGAGCCGTAATCGTTGCACTGATGGCGGCGGCGCTCGACCTCCTTGCCGTTGGGGTCGAACAACGCCACGGTCACTTTCTGCCCGGC
>RFJD01000007.1 GCA_003695015.1 Verrucomicrobiota bacterium
AGGCGAGCCCCAGCAGGAGGGTGTCGGCCCCGAGGACGCGCTGGAAGTCGTTGATAATGGGGATGGAACCGCCTTCGCGGAGGAGGACGGGGGCACGGCCGAAGGCCTCTTTCAAGGCTTCGAGAGCGGTTTGGGCCAGGGACGTGCGGGGATCGAGCAGGTAGGGGGCGCCGCCGTGGCCGGTGTGGATTTCGAGCCGGACGGTCGGAGGACAGAGGTTCTTGAGGTGGCGGGCGACGAGCCGGGCGATTTCGGCCGGGCGTTGGTCGGGGACCAGGCGCATGGTGAGCTTGGCCCGGGCCCAAGCGGGGATGATGGTTTTGCTGCCTTCGCCTTGGTAGCCGCTGGTGAGGCCGTTGATTTCCAAGGTGGGGCGGGCGGTGCGTTGTTCCCAAGGGGTGTAGCCGCTTTCGCCAAAGAGCCGGCGAACGCCGAGGAACCGCGCGTAGCTGCGTTCGTTGAAGGGCAGCCGGGCCAGTTCGCGGCGCTCCATGCGGCTCAAGGGGCGGACGCGGTCGTAGAAGCCGGGCACGCGAATGCGCCCGCGGCGGTCGCGCAACGAGGCGAGCATCTGGCAGAGGACCATGGCCGGGTTGTCCACCGAACCGCCGAAGATGCCCGAGTGGAGGTCGCGGGAGGGTCCGTGGACGATCACCTCGAGGGCGGCCACCCCACGGAGGGCGTAGGTCAGCGCCGGCAGGTCGGGGGCGGGCATCCCGGTGTCCGACACCACCACCGCATCGCAGCGCAGCTCCTTGCGCCGGCTCTTGAGGAAGGGAATCAGGTGCGTGCTGCCGACCTCTTCCTCGCCTTCGAGGATGAAGGTCAGGTCGCAGGGCAGTTCGGTTCCGGTTTGGAGGAGGGCCTCGACCGCCTTGAGGTGGGCGAAGTGCTGGCCCTTGTTGTCGCTGGCGCCCCGGGCAAAGAGGCGATGGCCCTCGATGCGCGGTTCGAAGGGGGGCGAGTCCCAGAGTTCGAGTGGCTCGGCGGGTTGGACGTCGTAGTGGCCGTAAACGAGAAAACGGGGCCGGCGGCCGGGACGCCGCGGGGTTTGGGCCAGGACGATGGGATGGCCGTCGGTGGGATGGACCTCCGCCTCGAGGCCGATCTGCCGGCAGTGGCGGGCGATCCAGTCGGCGGCGCGGACCATGTCCGGGACATGTTCCGCCTGGGCGGAGATGCTGGGAATGCGGAGGTACGCGAGGAGCTGGTCGAGGTGCTCCTGACGGTGGGCCTCAAGGTATGCCTGGGGTGTCATCGCTCTCGGAAGGGAAGGGCGTGGAAGGCGTGGGGGTGTCGGCATCGCCGGAGCGGAGGTCGGGCGCGGCCGGCGCATCGGGAATGCCAGGGGCGGATTGGACGGAGGAGCCGGCGGAGGCGGAGGACGTTTCGGTCACCAAGGGCCCCAGCTTGGCGCGGTCCACGACGGTCTCCCAGTCGGCCAACGTGCCGCGCACGGAGACGAAGGGCGGCAGTTGGAGGTGATCCGGGAGGGCGGCGGCCGGCAGGTTGGCGGCCCCGGGGATGCGGAGTTGGTCGCGCCGGATGGTCAACGCCACCGGCAGGTCGAAGGATGCTTCGCGCCAGGTGGCGCCGCGGTGGATCGGTCCGCTCAGGCGCAGGGAGAACCAGTCACCCACGAACTCGAGGGGATCGAGTTGGAGTTCCGGTCCTTGGAGCTGCAAGCGGGCGTGGACCGATTGGGCCGGCGAGCGGAGGATGGGATCGGCCCCGAGGATGGAGGCGGGGGCGTTGAGGATGGCGCGGGTCCAGTCGGGCAGGGTCCGGAAATCCAGATTGGTCATGACCAGCTCGCAGGAACCGGTGGCATCGAGGGGGCTGGTGGCGGCGTAGGTGAGGTTGGCGCTCAGGTCGCCGACGAACCGACCGCGGCCGTAGCCCAGCAAGGTGCTGGCGATGGGGTCGATGGGCAGGGCGCGGGCGGCGGCTTCCACACGCACGGGGGCATTGGTGGCGAGCAAGGGCCACTGACCGCGGAGGCGGAGGTTGCCCTTGGGCCGGAAATCGACGCTGAGGTCCTGGCAGACCAGCAGACCGTTGGTCCAGAGCGTGCGACCCCGCCAGTTGGCGGTGTCGATCCGGTCGAACAGCAGCCGGCGGACGTCGAGGTCGGTGACGAGGCTGTAATTGGTCAGCCGGGTCCAGATCGGCGGGTTGGTGATGGTGAGGGAAGGCGCGGTTGTTGTGGGGACGCCGGCGGCCGTGGGAGCGGTGTTGGTGCGGTAGTAGCTTGCCACCGCGCTCAGGTCCAAGGCGCTGGAGAAAAGTCGCAGATGGCCGGGTTGGCCGGCAACGGTCTGGACGGCGCCGGTCAGGATGAGGGTGTTGGGCGCGCGCGGGGTGGCGGGCAGGGAGATGATGTTGCTGTAAATCAGCAGGCTGCCGGCTTTGTACGAGGCGCCGAGGTCGGCGGTGAGATCCAGCGGGAAGTGGGTCCGGCGGTTCCATGCGTTGCTCAGGGCCAGGCCGCGGGTTTGGAGGTGCAACTCCAACTCGCGCGCGCCGGAGACGCCGAGTTGGAGGCGGCCTTGACCGTCCAAATGACCGGCCCCGAGCCGCCAAGGCCCCAGATGGGCTTCGAGCAACGGCCGGAGCGAGGCGGGGCCCAAGTTCACCAAGCTCAACTCGAAGGCGCCGTCGCCGCGGGGGCTGGCCCGGCCGCTCAGGTAAACGCTGCCGCCGCGGCCGGTGCCGCGTCCCAAGCTGAGAGCGATCTGGCGGACGGAGATCAGCTCCGGGGTCCAGTCGATGGAGGCGTCGAACTGGAGCCAGTCGTCGATGAAGTGGTAGCGGTCGATGCGGCCGGTGAATTGATCCAGCACGAGGGTGGCGGCGACCATGTTGGCGCCGGCTTGGAGCTGGGCGTTGCCGTCGAGTTTCCACGTGCCGCCGGAAGCCTCGATGAGGGGATGGGGGAACCGGGTCAGCAGCGGGGGCAGCTCGCCGCGGAAATCCCAGAGCAGGCGCAGTTGGTCGTTGCCCAACTCGTAACTGCCGGAGCCTTCGCCGGTGAGCAACGGGGCGCCGTCGGCGGCGAGTTCGATTTCCGTTTGGTCCACGCTGAAGGAGAGGAAATCGCGGAAGGCCACCTGGGTGGTGAGGCGGAGGGCGGCGTTGGTGAGCGTGTAGGGGCCGGCGGTGAAGGCGAGCTCTTCGATCCGGTTGGTGATCCAGCCGCGGATGCGACGGCCGTCGTCGCGGTTGGTCAGCGCGGCTTCGAGATAGAGGCGACCGGAGGGGCTGCGGGGGCCGAGCAGGGGGCGCCAGCGGGCCAGGTCGAGGCCGTCCAGCCGGATTTCGAGAGAGGACTCATTGACGCTGGGACGGACCAGCGGGTTCCAAAGCAGGTTGATGGCGCGTGGGGCGCGGATTTGCAGCAGGTCACGATCGCCCTCCTTCAGACTCAGCCGGAAGGAGCGGATGTCGGCGGTCTTTTCGTCCAACTGCGCCCGCCCGTCGATGCGGCTTTCCAAGCCGACTTCCGGAGTGGCGCCGGCCGGGGTGCGGAGGCTGAGGCGACGGCCGGCGAGGGTGGAGGAGACGTTGATGGTTTGCCCGCCGCCGGAGACGTCCACCAGCACGTCGGCGTCCAGTTCGGATTCGCCGAAGCCCAAGCCGAAAGGACTGCCGGCCAGGTTGAGGATTTCGTGGCGGAGGCGGTCCAGCTTCAGGCGGACGCGGAGGTTGCGGTTGGCGGTGTCGATGGGCCCTTGGAGGGTGAGGCGTCCCAGGGAATCCCCGCCCCGCCGGAACTCCAGCAGGCACTGTCGGATTTCCTTCTCGGCAAGATCCACCAGCCACCGGCCGGTCAGGCCCTCCATGGTGGCATAGGCCCCGGTGGCTTGTTCGGTGGTCAGTTCGAGGCTGCCTTTCAGGGAGGTCGGAACGCGCTTGCTGCTGAGCGCCAGGGCGCCTTCCGAGCGGGCGCTGAGAACGAACCGGCCGGCGCTGTCGGGCGCATCGGGTCCGCCGCCGAGCTTCTCCATGCCGAACCGCGCGGCGAGCTTCCAAGTGGATTCGCGGCCGTCGCCCAGGTTGACGAGGGTGAGGTCGAAATTGCGCAGCGCCATCCGCGTGCGCTCCCCGCCGGCCAGCTCACGCTGGTAGGACCAGGCGCCGTTCTCGATCTGGATCAGCCCGACTTGGAGTTCCTCGATCGGGCGGGAGATCCACGGCCGGCGGCGCGACTCCCCCCAAATCCGGTCCCAGGTGGTTTGGCCCGAGGCGTCCCGCACCACGTGCAATTCGGGCGACACCAGCCGCACCTTGGGGATGAGCCAGCGGTTCCGCCACAGGCTCAGCAGGCTGTAACGGGCTTCGATTTCCCTGGCCGTGAAAACCGGTTCGCCATCGGCATCGCGGAGCTCGACGTCCGTGGCGTGCAGCCGGCTGAACGGGCTCCACTCGATCGAGCCCGCGTGCAGGGAACCCTGCCAGTCCCGGGTCATCCACGGGAGCACGACCTGCCGGAGCACATACCCGCTGGTTCCCACGAAATAGAGGCCCACCAGCAAGACCAACAACACCGCCAGCCGGATCAACCAGCGCTTCCATCGGCCCGGCTCGTTGAGCGGATCGTCGTACTCGAAATCGGGGTCGCGTCGTGCCATGACTTTGTCCCGCTGCCCGACCCTCGCGGCCATGGCCCCGGTCGGCAGGGCTGCGTCGCGCCGAGCCTACGCGCGTGAGCCCGCCAGTCAATGCAAGGCTCCGGCCTGCCCGCCGGCCGCGGGGTTCGGCGGGGCCGCCGGTGATTCCGCCGGATCGAGTCCGTCGGTGAACAGCCGCCGGATGACTTCCTCGACGGGCAGTTCCTGGATGTCGATGTCCCGCACCGGCAGTGCTTCCAACAAGGCCTTGCAGGCGGGGATCACTTCCTGGCGTTTGACCCGGAGTTGCAGCCGGCCCGCCTCGGCCGTCTCCACGTCGCCAAACCGCCGGGCCACCTCCCACCGCACCGGCGCGCCGGGTTCGCAGTCGATCGTGATCAACTTGAAGTCCACGAACCGGTCCAGGATGTCCTCCAAACGGCCGTCAAACAGCAGTCGTCCCCGGTGAATCACGATCACCCGGCGGCACAGCGCCTGAATGTCCGCCATGTAATGGCTGGTCAAGAGAATGGTCGTCCGCCGCGTGGCGTTGTAATGGCGGACGAACTCCCGCACCGTCTGCTGCGAGACGACGTCCAGGCCGATGGTCGGTTCGTCCAGATACAGCACCCGCGGCCGGTGGAGCAGGGCGGCGATCAACTCCATCTTCATCCGCTCGCCCAAGGACAGTTCCCGAACCATGACACCGAGCCGGTCCCGGACCTGCAGCAGCGTGGACAGCTCCTCGACGGTTTCCTCGAACTGGCGCCGGGGCAGGCCGTAGATCTCGGCGTTCAACTCGAGCGATTCCCACGCGGGCAGGTCCCACCAAAGCTGGTTCTTCTGCCCCAGCACCAGGGCGAATTGGCGCCGGTAACGGTCGTCCCGTTCCCACGGCACGTAACCCAAGACCCGCGCCTCGCCCGAGGTCGGGTGCAGCAGCCCCGCCAGCATCTTCAGCGTGGTGGTCTTGCCCGCGCCGTTCGGCCCCAGGAAACCGACCAGTTCGCCCTCCTCGATGTCGAAGCTGATGCGGTCCACCGCGCAGGTCCGCTCCATTTGCCGCCGGAACAGCCCCCGCACGGCCCCCCGCAAGCCGGGCTCCTTGCGTCGTGTCCGGAACACGCGCGTCAGCTCCCGCACTTCGATGACCTTCATGCCCTGGGGGGATGGGGACCGGCCGGGGAGCGGCTTTCAGGTGTGCAGCAGACGGATGATCAACTCGATGGCCTGGCGGACGTTGGGGTCGTGCTCCATCCGGTTTTTCACCTGCCGGCAGGCGTGGATCACCGTGCCGTGGTCGCGACCGCCAAAGGCTTCCCCGATGGCGGTGAGGGATAAGGGCGTCAGTTCGCGGCAGAGGTACATGGCCACCTGCCGGGGAAAGGCAATGTGCTCGGGCCGGCGACGGCTGGTGAGGTCCGACTCGCGCAAGTCGTAGTGATCGGCCACCGTCCGTTTGATCTTGTCCACGGTGATCGTGTTGCGGCTTTCCTCCTGAATCAGATCCGTGAGCACTTTCTCCGCCATGGGGATGGTGAGGTCCCGGCTCCGGAGTTGCCGCAGGGTGACGGTGGCGCTGAGCTTGGCCAGCGCGCCCTCCAATCGCCGCACGTTGCTCCGAAACTTCTTGGCCAGGAACTCGACCACCTCGTCCGGCAGGTGCAGTCCGTAGTTCTCCTGCTTCTTGCGGACGATCGCCATGCGGGTTTCCACGTCCGGCGGCTGCAGGTCCACGATCAGCCCCCACTCGAACCGCGAGACCAACCGGTGCTCCAGCCCCTCCAGGCTGCCCACCGGACGATCGGAGGTCAGCACGATCTGCCGGTGCGCTCCGTGCAGCTCGTTGAATGTGTGGAAGAATTCCTCTTGGATCCGGTCCTTGCTCTGCAGGAACTGGATGTCGTCGATCAGCAGCACGTCCGCCGCCCGATAGAATCGGCGGAAGCGGTTGAGGTTGTTGTTCTGGATGCCCTCGATGAACTCGTTGGTGAACTTCTCGGTGGGGCGGTAAATGATCCGGGCGTTGGGCCGGTCGGCATGAATCGCGTGGCCAATGGCGTGGAGCAGGTGCGTCTTGCCCAACCCGCTGGCTCCGTAGATGAACAGCGGGTTCCACGTCTTCCCGGGGTTTTGCGAGACCGAGATGGCCGCGGCATGGGCGAACTGCGAGTTTGGCCCGACCACGAACGTCTCGAACGTGTTGCGCGGGTTCAACCCCTCCAAGGGGCTGGCGGGCTGGGATTTGCGAACGGCGGTTCGGGAGGCGGCCGCCTTCGCCGAACGCCCGCCGGCCGATGAACCCGGAGCGGCGGCCATGGCGGCGGCTGGATCGCCATTGCCGCCGCCGACGCGGAAGGAGACCTCATAAGGCTGGCCGGCCACGTGGGCCACCACTTCCTTGAGCAGCGACAGGTAGTTGTTGGTCAGCCACAGCTCCTGGAATTCGTTGCTCACCTGCAGCACCAGATGGCTGTCGCTGCCGTCACAGGGCCGGAGCCTGGCAAACCAGAGGTTGAAGAGCTCCGGCGACAGCAGCTCGCGCAGCGCTTGGCGCGCTCGTTTCCAAAGCTCGACTACGGACGGATCCATGAGGGTGTTGGTTGTGGTTTTCAGGTTGCAGTGCCAAAAAGTTATTCACCGCGGCCCGTTGCCCGGCTGTCACCTGCCGGGCTCGGCCCGCACCCCGGGCGCCGTCCGGCCCGCTCCCCTTCGGAGCGGCCGTTCCGCTCGGGCACAGACCTCAGGCGCGTGCGATGACGTGTTGTAACCATCTCGAAAGCAACAGGTTGTGAAAGTCTGCCAGCGGCTCCCGGCCGGAGGAACTCCGGCAGACGCGGTCGCCGGCGGGCCGGGCGTCGTGACCGGGGCCGTTTCTAAGCGAAGGGGGACGGGCGAGGCCAGCAGAACATGTTCACTCTTTTCCCCAGGTTATTCACAGGCCCTTTTTCCCTTGGATTTTGGCCCCTTCGGGCCCCTTCGACCGGTCGGGCCGACCGCCGGCCGCGGCCTTGTTCCTTCGCCCCGGAGGGTTTCAAAGAGCCGTCTGGTCCTGCTCGCCGAAGCAGGCTCGCGCCGTCCCTGCCTTGGGCGGGCCAAAGACGTTGCCGTCGCCGATCTTGCCCGTCCGCAGTGCCTGGGTGATCGCCTTGATCGCCCGTTCGGCCCGGCTGTCGGCCGCCGCCGCCCATGCCTTCACCTTTGGGAGGCAATCGCTCGTTTACTCGCCGCCACGGCGGATTTTCGTGTGGCCCTTTGCCGTCCCAAGCCCTTCGTCTCGCTTGCCGTCGGCCCCACGTCTCCCGGGACGGTGAGCGCGTC
>RFJD01000046.1 GCA_003695015.1 Verrucomicrobiota bacterium
GAAGAAGATCGCCTCGGCATACACCTGCCCGCCGAGCTGCAGGCCGATGGTCACTTGGGTGAGGGAGGCTTCCCCGATGAGCCGGCCTTTTTCGAAGACCTGGCCGGTGCCGCGGGCCGCGCCCACGCCGAAGGCACCCTTGGCGACGCGGGGGAAGATGGCGTAGCCGGCCGATTCCTTGAAGAACTTTTCCAAGGAGGGGTCGGCCTTCTTGAAGATCCGGATGGTGTCCTCGACCTCGCGGGTGAGTTTGTCCTTCTTGCCGGCGGCGGCCGGGGTCAATCCGCTCAGGCCGCAGGCCAGCAACGCCACGATCAACCAGCGCCTTTTCATGCCGGGAACCTTCCGGACCGCGGGCGGCCTTGTCAACGGCGGGGCGGGCTCGCTCTGGTGGCCAAGCGCGTGGCTTTTGCGTCAGAGCAGTTCATGGCGGCCGGCCTCGGCCAGCCGGGCCACGAGTTGTTTCAGCTTCTGGGCGTCGGATTTGGCCGCCACCAAGACGGCGTCATCGGTCAGGACGATGATCGAGTCCTTCACCCCGAGGGCGGCCACGAGGCTGCGCTGTTTGGTGCGGGCGTCGAAGACGATGTTGCCGGCGGCATCCACGTGGAGGAAGTCGCCGACGGCGCAATTGCCGGCGGTGTCCGGGGGCAGGTGCCGGGCCAGGGCCGGCCAGGCGCCGAGGTCGTCCCAGCCGAAGTCGCCCTCGGCCACGACCACGTTGTCGGCCTTTTCGAGCAGGGCGTAGTCGATCGAGATCTTCGTCAGGCAGGGGTAATCCTCCGCCAACCGGCTCAGAAGCGGCCGTTCACCGCGCAAGCCGGCCCAAACGGCGGCGGCGCGCGCGACCTCCGGGCAATGCCGTTCCAAGCCCTGCATCAGCGTGGACACGGACCAGACGAACATGCCGGCGTTCCACCAGTGGCGGCCGCCTTTGAGGTAGCGTTGGGCGGTGGGCAGATCGGGTTTTTCGACGAAGCGGCGGACATGGTGGAACCGGACCGCGCCGGGCCGGCCATCGTCGCCGGTCCCGTCGAGCGGTTCGCCCAATTCGATGTAGCCGTAGCCGGTCGCGGGTTCGGTGGGCTTGATGCCGATCGTGGCGATGACGGGCTGGCGGGAGGCCACGTCGAACGCCGCCCGCAGGACGCGCTGGAAGCGGCGGACGTCGGGAATCACGTGGTCGGCCGGGAGCACGGCGAAGACGCCGTCCGGGTCCCGGGCCGCCACCAAGGCCCCACCCAGGGCGACGGCCGCGCAGGTGTCGCGACCGCACGGTTCGCCGATGATGTTGGCGCGGGGCAATTCGGGCAACTGGCGGCGGACGGCGGCGACCTGGGCCTGGTTGGTGATGACGAAGATCCGCTCGGGCGGCGCCAGGGGCAGGACCCGATCCACCGCCTGTTGGAGGAAGGAGCGATTGCCCAGCAGGGTCAGCAGTTGCTTGGGGCGTTTTTCCCGGCTCATCGGCCAGAACCGCTCGCCGCGGCCGCCGGCCATGATCACCACGTAACGGTTCGAGTTCCTGGAACGGGAACGGGAAGTCGTTTTCGCTTTCATGGCTCGTTGATCGGAACGGTTTGAACGGCTTCAGCCAGGGAACGAACGAAACGCGTCACTTCCGGAACCATCTCCGGCGCGCGTCCGAGCCGGCCGATCCGGTCCACCACGGCGCTGCCGACGACGACCGCGTCGCCGTAACGGGCCACCCGCGCCGCCTGCTCCGGGTTCGAGATGCCGAAGCCAATGGCGATCGGCAGCTCGGTGTGTTTGCGGATCAACCGGGTCATCGGCTCGATGCTGTCGGAGAGCGTCTCGCGCATCCCGGTCACTCCCTCCCGCGAGACATAATACACAAAACCCCGCGCCATGGGGACGATGCGGGCGATGCGCTCCTCCGGGGTGGTGGGGGCGATGAGGTAGATGGGGCACAACCCGGCGGCATCCATCTGCCGGGTGTAGTCGCCGGCCTCCTCCGGCGGCAGGTCCAGCACCAGCAGACCGTCCACGCCCGCGGCGGCCGCGTCCTGGATGAACCGTTCCTGGCCGTGGTGATGGACGAGGTTGTAGTAGATGTACAGAACGATCGGGATGTCCGACTCCCGCCGGATGGCGGCGACGGTTTCGAGGACCTTGACCGGCGTGGTGCCGGAGGCCAAGCCGCGTTGGGCCGCCAGTTGGTTGACCAGTCCGTCGGCCAGCGGATCGCTGAACGGCACGCCCAGCTCGAGCACGTCCACCCCGGCTTGGTCGAAAGCCACCGCCAGGCGCCGGGTGGCCTCGAGGTCGGGGTCGCCCGCGCCGATGTAGATGATCAACCCCTTGCGGCCGGTTTGCTTGAGCCGGTTGAACCGCTCGACAATTCGATTCATCGCCCGCGGGTTTAAGGACCGGCCACGGCGGGTTCAAGGCTGAATTGAGCCGGGCGGCCGCGGCGGGACGGCGACGGGGCAGGGGGCGTATGCGGAAAACGGCCTGCTGGCCGGGGAGGTTCCGACTTTTCACCGCGCGAATTGGCGGGGAGGATGCGGGTCATGAGCACGCGTTGGTTTGGCTGGCTGGCCGCCATGGCCATGGCATTGGGCGGGACGACCCCGGCGCGGGCCGGCGACCGTCCCAACATCCTCTGGATCACCGTCGAGGACATGAGTCCGGACCTGGGGTGTTACGGCGACGCCTACGCGAGGACGCCCAACCTGGACCGGTTTGCGCGGGAGGCGGTTCGTTACACCCGGGCGTTCGCGACGGCGCCGGTCTGCTCGCCGGCCCGGTCCTGCCTGATCACCGGGCTGTACGCCACGTCGCTCGGGACGCAGCGGTTGCGTTCGGCTTTTCCGATTCCGGACTGGATCCACGGTTTTCCTTCCCACCTGCGGCAGGCCGGCTACTACACGGCCAACAACGTCAAGACGGACTACAACACCTCGGCCGAGCCGCGGCTGATCCGGGAGTCCTGGGACGCATGCAGTCCGCAAGCCGACTGGCGTGGGCGCCGGGAGGGCCAGCCGTTCTTCTGCGTGATCAACCTGATGACCACCCACCAGAGTCGGACCAGCGTCTGGTCCTTCGAGCAATTCGAGCGGGAAATCGGCAGCCAACTGCGACCGGAGGAACGCCACGACCCGAATCGCGCTCCTCTGCCGCCGTTCTATCCGGACACCGCCCTGGCCCGGCGCACCTGGGCGCGTTACCACGACTGCATCACCCTGATGGACCGGCAGGTGGGGGAGATCCTGGCGCGGCTCGAGCAGGACGGGCTCGCCGAGGACACGATCGTGTTTTTCTTCTCCGACCACGGCATGGGGATGCCGCGGGGCAAACGGGTGTTGCACGACACCGGGCTGCGTGTGCCGCTGTTGATCCGGTTCCCGGGCAAGTGGAGCCACCTGGCGCCGGCGGCCCCCGGCGGGGCGCTGGACCGGCTCGTCAGCTTCGTGGACTTTCCGCCCACCGTGCTTTCGCTGGCCGGGTTGGAACCTCCGGCCGTCATGCAGGGCCGGGCATTTCTGGGGCCGCACGCCGGCCCGCCGCGCCGGTGGGTGCATGGGGCACGGGACCGGGTGGACGAGGTGTACGACGTGGCCCGGTCGGTCCGGGACGGTCGCTGGCTCTACATCCGCAACTTCATGCCTCACCTGCCGTGGATGCAGTGGGAACGCTACTCGGACCAATCCGACTTCCGCCGCGAATTCCTCCGCTTGGCTGCCGAGGGCCGGTTGACCGCCGCCCAGATGACCTACGCCCGTGCCCCGCGACCGATCGAGGAGCTTTACGACACGGCCAACGATCCCTGGCAAATCCGGAACCTGGCCGGCCGGCCCGAACACGCCGATCGTCTCGCCGCCATGCGGGCCGAACTCCGCCGGTGGATGCGCGAGACACGCGACTTGGGGCTCCTGCCGGAGGCGGAAGTCGGGGAACTCACGGCCGGGACGACGCCGTTCGAATGGGCCCGGCGCCAGAAACTCTTCCCCGGCGAGGAGCTGCTGGCGACGGCGGAGGCGGTGGGCCGTCCGGTCGAGGCGGCCAAGTGGCGCGGTCGGCTCGCCTCGCCGGATCCGGCCGTTCGTTACTGGGCGGTCATGGCCCTGGCCGCGTCGCCCCGCCCGACGGCCGAAATCCGTTCATTGCTCCGCGACGCCCTCCGGGACGAAGCCGCCAGCGTGCGGATCGTGGCCGCCGGTGCGGCCTGGCGGGCCGGCCTGGCCGAGGAAGCCCGCGCCGTTCTGGCGCGCGAACTGGAGGGCCATCGGCCGGAGACGGTCCTGCTGGCGGCGCGGACCCTCGAATTGCTGGGCGAGCCGACCCGCCCGCTCCGGCCGGCCATGGACCGGGTGCGCCGGTTCGCCGCCGCGCACGAGAACGAGCATCCCTGCTGGATGTTCGTTCGTTTCGCCCTGGAAGAGGCGCTGGAACGGCTCGCGGCGGCGGCGAACTGAAACCGGCCGCCTGCCGGGGGGCGGCGCGAACGGCCGGCGCCTCACGGGGCGCTCCGCGTCAGACCGCCAGCATGCTCATGCCGATGAAGGTGAGGATGCCCGCGAGCAGGGCGGCCAGGAGATCGTCGGCCACCACGCCCAACCCGCCCCAGAGCGCCTGGCTGGACCGGATGGGCCAGGGCTTCCAGATGTCGAACAGCCGGAACAGGCCGAA
>RFJD01000280.1 GCA_003695015.1 Verrucomicrobiota bacterium
CCGGCCGGCGCGCTGGCGGCCGCCGTCCGGCGGATGATCTCGTCCAGCGGCGTGGCCGGGGCGAACCCGGTCACCGCCTGCAGCCGGGCGACGCGGGGCCGGCGTCGGCGCAGATCCTCGAACCCCGGCGGATAGGCTTCCTCGTAGGGAACCAGCTTCACGGGCGAGCGGGAGCCGAGCAACCGCACCACGCGGCGGGCCAGTTCGAGGATGGTCACCTCCTCGGTCCCGCCCACGTTGAAAACCCCGCCCCGGGCGGCGGGGGCGCGTTCCAGCCGCACCAAGGCCTCGACGGTGTCGGCCACGTGGCAGAAACAGCGGGTTTGCCGGCCGTCGCCGTGGACTTCGAGCGGGCGCCCCGCCCGGGCCGCCTCGATGAACCGCGGCAGCACCATGCCGTAACTGCCCGTCTGCCGGGGGCCCACGGTGTTGAACAGCCGGGTGATCACGACCGGCAGCCCGAACTCCCCGGCGTAGGCCAGCGCGAGGAACTCGTCCATCAGCTTCGAGCAGGCGTAACTCCAGCGCGCCAGCCGGGGCGGCCCGATCAACAGGTCGTCTTCCTCGTCGAACTCCTCCTTCTGGCTTTTGCCATAGACCTCCGAACTCGAGGTCAACAGCACCGCCGTCCGGCGCTCGACGGCGGCCCGGAGCACGGCCTCAGTTTCGTCGAGGTTGGTCTCGATGGTCCGGCGGGGTTGTTCGACCGCCATCCGCACCCCCACCGCCGCCGCCAGATGGAAAACCGCCCGCGCCTCCGCCACCAACCGGCCCAGGTCCCGACAGTCCGAGACCCGGCAGGTGAGGACTTCGAGGCGGGGTTCATTGGCCACGGCGGCCAGGTTGTCGAGGGAGCCGGTCGAGAGATCGTCGATGACGGTCACGCGGGCGTCCTCGGCCAGGAGCCGTTCGACCAGATGGGAACCGATGAACCCGGCGCCGCCGGTCACCACAAACCGTTGTTCGTTGCTCGCCACGCGGGAGCGAATGAAACCACAACGGGCCGTCCGGGCCAACGCGGGGTTGGGCCGGGGATCCGGGCGCGGCCGCCGGCTACCGGGCGCCCAGCGCGTAGAGGCGGCGCATCGAGGCGAGGTAGAGCCGGCCGTTGGCGGCGACGGGCGTGGCGCTGACGGGGCTGTCGAGCTTGACCGAATGGAGGAGCCGCTGTTCGCGGGCCAGGGCGAAGACATAGACGTAGCCGCGGCGGGTGGCGGCGTACACGCGGCCGTCGGCGATGAACGGCGAGGCCCAGAAGGCGCCGTTGGCCTTGAAGGTCCAGAGCGGCTCGCCCGAGACGGCGTCGAAGCAGTGCAGGACGCCATCGCAATCGGCGGCGAACACCATGCCATCCGCCACGGCCGGGGTGGCCATGGTGTGGTTGCCCAGGCGGCGTTTCCAGAGCAGGGCGGTCCCGGTGACATCGCCGGTGCCGCGGGGATCGATGCACCAAAGCCAGGACTCGTTCTTCCCCCACCAGAGATCGCCGCCGCCGGTCAGGTAGATCCGGCCGTCGTGGAAGACCGGGATGCTCTTGATGTTGGTGGGGCTGATCCGGCGGTTGCTGTTGTACTGGTGGACGTTCTCCTTCGGCGCGGTGGGGTCCGGGTCGAACCGCCAGACCCGCTCCAGCGGCGGGACGGTCCCGGGCGGGGGCGGTTCGCGCAAGGCTTTGAAGCCGTAGAGGACGCCGTCGCCGCCGGCGAAGTAGATGCGCCGTTGGCCGTCCACCTCGGCCAGCATGGGCGAGCTCCAAGTGCTGTGGAAGATGCGGGGTCCGATGCGCTCGACGTCGCGCGCGACCAGCCGGCCGGTGGTTTTCTCGAGCACGATCAGGCTGGGGGCGTCGGGGGCGTCGATCCGCTTGTGGGTGTCGTCCACGCCGTTGGAGGTGTTGACGTAGAGGAAGGGGCCGTCCAGCAGGATCGAGCAATGAGCCGAATCGTGCTGGCGGACGCCCAGTTCGCCGATCATGTCGAAGAGCCACAGAATGTCGGCGTCCTGCGGGCTCAAGGGCAGGACCGGTTCGCCAGCGGGGGTGGCGTGGCGGGCCTCGTCGCGGTAGGGACCGTCATTGCCGTCGGCCAGACCGTCGATGTCCAGGCACATGACCTCGCCGCGGTTGCTGACGATGTACACCCGGTCGCCCTCGACGGTGGCCGGCGAACAGATGCCCGCCCGCGGCCAGTCCCAGAAGCGGCTGGTGGTGATCTTGGGCACGACCAACTGCCACCGGAACGCGCCGTCCGTTTCGTTGAAACACATCAGCACGCCGCGATCGCCTTCGCGCCGGGGATCGCGGGGCCGGCCGTTGTTGGTGCCGATGAAGACGCGGCCGGAGGCGATGACCGGGGTCGAGTGGGTTTCGCTGCCCAAGTCGGCCTGCCAGAGGACGCCCTCCCCGGCGACCGGATCGAAGCGCTCCGGCAGGCCGGTTTCGGCGGAGACCATGTTGCGATGGAAGCGGGCGCCCATCTGGGGGCGGTCGCCGGCGTGGAGCGGCCTCCCCCACGCCGCGGCCATGGCAAGGGCGGTCAGGAGCGGGAACGCCGCCCGTCGTCCACCGGTCCCGGCGCGGTCAGCGGATTTTTTCATCGGGCAATTCGGTTTTGATGCCCTCGTCCAGCGGCATGCGGTCGGGCAGGGCGCCGGCCTCCTCCATCAGGCGGTGGAGTTCGGCTTTGAGGTGCTCGACCACGCCGGCGTAGCGGGGATCGTGGATGAGGTTGTGGCGCTCCTCGGGGTCGTGCCGCAGGTCGTACAGTTCGGCCATGTGGCGGTCCGGGGAGCCGTCGCCGTGCGGGTAGTGGATGTACTTCCAGTCGTCGGTGCGGACGGCCCGGACGTTGGGCGTGTAGGGGAACTGTTTCTCGTAGTTGTAGGCGTAATACCAGGAGGTGCGCCACTCGGGATCGCCCTCGGTGACCAGCTTCTTCCACGAACGGCCATGGGTGCGGGGCAGGGGCTCGGCGTGGCAGATGTCCAGAATGCTGGGGGCGAGGTCCACGGTGAGAACCTGGGCGTCGATGACCTTCGGATGGCCGGGCGGAACGAGCATGGGGGCGCGGACCACCAGGGGAATGCGGATCGAGGGCTCGTGGGCGGTGCGTTTGTCCACCATGCCGTGCTCGCCGTTGAGCAGGCCGTTGTCGCTGGTGAAGATGATGAGCGTGTTGTCCAGGACACCCTGCCGCCAGAGTTCGTCATAAAGCCGGCCCACCGAGTCGTCCACCGAGAGGAGGGTGCCCCAGTAGGCGCGGGTCATGCGTTCGAAGGCGAGCATGCCGGCGGCCGAGGTGTCGGGGAAGTTCTTCCGCCAGTCGAACAGCGGTCCGTAGATGCCGTGCCAGGTGGTCAGGCGCTGGCGGATCCATTCCGGTTTGTCGTCCAGCTCGAAGGCGGATTCCGGGTACGGGATGCGGACGTGGTCGAAGACATGGGCGTATTTGGGCTCCGGGTAATAGAAGCTGTGGGAGGCCTTGTGGCCGATCATCAACAGGAAGGGGCGGTTCCGGTCGCGCTTCCGGAGCCAGTCGATCGCCATGTCCGTCACCACGGTGGTGTAATAACCGGGGACCTGCCGGCGTTCGCCGCCGTTGAAGCGGAACACGTTGTCGAAGTATTTCCCCTGGCCCTTGTGGGTGACGAAGGTGTCGAAGCCGGGCCGTTTGTCGTCGTTTTCCTCCCCCATGTGCCACTTCCCGAAATAGGCGGTCTGGTAGCCGGCCTTGTGAAGCTGGCGTGGGAAGGTGGGCAGGTCCTCGGGGTATTCGGTGAAGTTGTTCATGACCCCGTGGGCATGGGCGTAAAGACCGCCCAGGATGGAGGCCCGGCTCGGGGAGCAGAGGGAGGTGGTGCAGAAATGGTTCCGAAACAGGATTCCCTCGGCGGCCAGCCGGTCGATGTGCGGGGTGTGCAGGTGCGGGTTGCCCGCGCAACTCATCGCGTCCCAACGCTGGTCGTCGGTCAGGATGAACAGCACGTTCGGATGGTCGCGGTCCACAATGCCGGGCGTGGCGGCGGCAACCCAACCACAGGCGGCCGCCAGGACCGTTCCAGCAAGAAGCATCGGCTTGAGCATGGGGCGATTGTGCGGAAGCGGCCGGCGGCGTCAACCTTCACCGACACCACCGGCCGCCATCCCAGGCCAAGGCAAGATGCCCACACCACAACCACCA
>RFJD01000281.1 GCA_003695015.1 Verrucomicrobiota bacterium
GTCGGTGTACTTCGGCCGGGATGGACGCCGGTTCGGCGAGGAATTGGACGCCCATCTCACCGAGGTCGCCCGGTGCGGCTTGGACGGCCTGGAACCGACAGCCGGTTCGCCGGAGGACGCCAAACGCATGGGCGAGGGCCTGCGCAAGGCGGGCTTGGAAATGCGCTCGCTCTATGTGAACTCGACCCTCCACGAACGGGAGCAGGCGCACCAGAGCATCGACCGGATCCTTCAAATCGCCCGCGCCGCCGCCGCCCACGGCTGCCGGATCATCGTCACCAACCCGAATCCCATCCGCTGGGGCGGCACGGAGACCAAGAACGACCAGCAGCTCCGCACCCAAGCCCGCGCCCTCAACGTGTTGGGAACCGAACTGCACGACCTCGGCCTGCAATTGGCTTACCACAACCACGACATCGAGCTCCGCCACGCCGCCCGGGAATTCCATCACATGATGGTCGCCACCGACCCGCGCTTCGTCCGCCTCTGCCTCGACGCCCACTGGATCTACCGCGGTTCCGGGAATTCCCAAGTGGCGCTGTTCGACGTCGTCGAACTTTACGGCGACCGCGTGACCGAACTGCACGTCCGCCAATCGCACCATGGCATCTGGTCGGAGGTCTTCACCGCCAAGGACGACATCGATTATCCGCGGCTGGTGGCGGCCTTGGTCCGCAAGCGGGCCAAACCGCTGGTCGTCCTCGAACAGGCCGTCGAATCGGGCACGCCCAAGACCATGCGCGCCGGCGAGGCGTTGAGCCGAAGCGCAGAAGAAGCGCGGCGGGTGTTCGCCCCGTTCGCCGCCTGAGTTCCGGCGAAGCAAAACCCCCGCCGGCCTCGCCGCTGACGGGGGCGCTTGGTCTGCGGCCCAGGTCCGGGCCGCAAGCCAGACGTGCCGGGGACGTTATTCCGCTTCGGGGATCGTGACCCGGACGATGCCGACGTCGATGTACTGGCCGCCGCCGGTTTGCCGGCAATGCACCGCCAGCACGTTCCGGCCGGGTCGCAACAGCTCCTTCAGGTCGCGCCGCGGCGGCGCCAGCTCGTACTCGGTCACATAACCGCGCAGGCGCAGGACCCGCTGGCCGTTCAGATACACCTCGGCATCCTCGTCGTGGTGGACCAACAACTGGAGGTCGCCCTCGATTGCCGCGGCCGGCAGGGTGAACTCGCGGCGCAACCAGATTTCGGGCGTGTTCCAAACGGTGCGGACCACCGCGCCGGGGGTGCCTTTCGTGCCGAAACCGCCCTCGCCCTGCGCCCAGCCGCTGTCATCGAAGTCCGGTTGTTCCCAGCCGGCGCCGGGACGCTTGGTGGTGAAGCGCCACACCGCGGGCTGCTCTTGCGAAGTCGGCACCACGGGGGTGACAACCGGCGGAGGCGGCGGGGGGCCGTACAGTTTCAGGGCCGCCTCGCGGATCCGGTCCAGATCCATCTTCACCAGCGCGCGGTCGTAGGTCATCAGGCCGTTGACCTCGATCTCGACGTCGGTGGTCTGGGTGTAAACCGCCGCCGACAGGCCGTGGCTGCCCACCAGCGGATGAAGCTTTCGCAACAGGGTCACGTAGGCGTCGGTGAGGGATTCGGAATCGGTGAAGCTCCGGTAACCCCAGTTTTCCTCCGCCTGCCACGTATGGCCGCGGACCGGCAGTCCCAGCCCGCCGAATTCGCCCAGCACCGAGGCGCGACGCTCCTCCGGTTCGGGCGCGCGCGGCCCCGGATAGGCGTGGATGTCCTTCACGTCGCCGGAGCCGCGGTCGTGCCAGCCGCTGGCTTCGTTGACCAGCCGGGTCGGGTCCCAGCGTTTGACCAGCCCGACGTAGCGGGCCGTCTCATGCTGGCCCCAGCCCTCGTTGAAGGGAATCCACATGATGATGCTGGGGTGGTTGAAGCGGCCTTCGACCAGCCGGCGCAGTTCCAGCTCGTATTGGGCGCTGGCTTCATCCGAACGCCGGGCGTCGTTCCGTCCGCCGAAGTTGCCGCTGGGCATGTCCTGCCAGACCAGCAGGCCGAGTTTGTCGCACCAGTAGTACCAGCGTTCCGGCTCCACCTTGACGTGCTTGCGGGCCAGGTTCATGCCGAAGCGCTTGGTCTGCTCGATGTCGAACCGCAGGGCCTCGTCGGTGGGCGCCGTGTACAGGCCGTCGGGCCAAAAGCCCTGATCCAAGGGCCCGTATTGGAAGAGCGGCTCGTTGTTCAGCAGGATGCGGGTGAAGCCCTTGGCGTCCTTGCCCAAAGACACCTTCCGCAGGCCGAAGTAGGACCGCACCTCGTCCACGGCCTGCTCCCCGTCCAGCAACCGCACCCGCAGGTCGTACAGGAACGGATGGTCCGGCGACCACGGCTTGGGATCGCGCAGGGCCAGGGTGATCGAAGGGCCGATCAACGGCGCTTCCGACGACGCAGCCGTTTCGGTCCGCAACCGCGCTTCGGCCACGACCCGGCCGTCATCCAGCACCTGCACCTCGACGGCGGGCCGGGGAATGGGCGCCACCGCCTCGACCCGCACCGTCACGGCCGAGCGGTCGAAATCGGGAACGATCCGCAGCCGCTGGATGTGGGCGGGGGCGACCGGTTCGAGCCAGACCGTCTGCCAGATGCCGGTCGTGGGCGTGTACCAGATGCCGCGGGGATTGCGAACCTGTTTGCCCCGGGGCTGGTAACCGGCGTCGGTCGGATCCCAGACGGCCACCACCAGTTCGTTGCCCCCCTCGCGCAAGAAGTCCGTGACGTCGAACTCGAAGGCGTCATAGCCGCCGCGATGGACTCCGACCTCGTGGTCGTTGACCCAGACGGTGGCCTCGAAATCCACCGCCCCGAAGTGCAGCAACACCCGGTGGCCCTTCCAAGCCGCCGGCAGCTCGAAGGTCCGGCGGTACCAGAGCCGTTCGTTCTCGCTCACCCGCCGTTTCACCCCGGAGAGCGAGGACTCGATCGGAAACGGCACCAGGATTTCGCCCTCGAAGCGCCCGGGCCGGCCGGCCTCACGCGGCGTCACGACGTATTCCCACAAACCGTTGAGGTTGAGCCACCGGTCCCGCTCCATCGTCGGCCGCGGATACTCGGGCCAGACCCGCTCCGGCCGGACCTGATCGGTCCACCGCGTCTTCAACGGCCCGGGCGCGGGCTGCCAGGCCCAGGCCGACACCATCATGCCGATGAGAGTCCAGAAGGTGATTGCCTGTCGCATGGGCCGAGGCTGGGCGAAAGCCGGAGGAGAGGGCAACCCCGAAACGCCGGGGGAACCACGGCCACTCCCATGCCCCGGCACCGACCGCGCCCGGCGGAAACCCCCAATCCCCGGCCCGAGACGCCCGTCCGCCGTGGACCGGAACCAACCAAACGCCCGGTCGTCCCAAGGTCTCCGAGTCCTCCGGCTTGACGGTGAAAGCGAGTTCGCCCTCGCCCACGCTTCCCCTCCGGCACCGGTCCAATCGGCCCCCGGGGCTCCCATCGTCCGCCTTGGCACCCTTCGGCTCTTCGGGTGAACCCACCCCCCGATGCGGGGCCGTTTCACTCGCTTTTCCGGGACTGCCGAACGGTCCATTTGGGGGTTGTCAACCGCGGCAGTCGGGGTAGGGTTCGGCGCGTATGGAATGGCAACAAGTCGTGGCCTTGGCCATCGTGGCTGTGACCGCGTCGCTGATGATCTGGGCCCGTCTCAACGGCCGCCGTCGCGGCTGTGGCTGTGGTGCTTGCGAGCGCTTGGTCCGGATCGAGGAGCCGGCCCGCAGGCCGCGCCGCCCGGTGGGCCCGCGGTTGGAGGAACGCCCTTCCCGCGGACAGCGTCCGATGATGCGGGAACGGACGTCCTGAAACGGCGGCCCTTGGCGGCCGTTTCTTGAAAGATGGAGGCGGGTGGACTAAGCTGCGGCCCAGAATGGCAGCGCAGAACATACCCGCCACCTTGCCGGTGGTGCGAAGAACGCCCACCGCGGCCGGCCCCGGTGAGTCGAGCGTGTGGACTCCCAACACCGACATCTACCTCACCGACGACGGGCTGGTCATCAAGGTCGAGTTGGCCGGGATGCGGAAGGAGGACTTGGAGCTGACGGTCGAGAACCACGTCCTGCGCATCCGGGGTGAGCGCCATGACGGCTGCCGTTCGCATCGCTGCCGGTTCGTGGTGATGGAAATCAGCTACGGCCGGTTCGAGAGCCTCATCGAGCTGCCGGAGGGTTACGATCTGAGCGCCGCCAAGGCCAGCTACCAGAACGGCTTCCTCCGCATCGAGGTCCCCTTTGCCAGTTCGCAACGTTCGGAGCCCTTCCCCGTCCCGATCGAAAGCGCCTGATTCGGAGGGGATTGGCTGAAGGTTGAACCCCATTCCGGCTTCGGGCGTCCAACGGGACAGGAACCGCCCATGAGTTCTTCCGAAACCGAGTTCATCCGCATCGCCGGCCTGCCCGAAGGGGAGGAATCGCTCGAAGCCACCCCACCCAGCACGGGACAGTTGCCGGAGGTGCTGCCGGTGCTCGGCCTGTCGGACATCGTCATTTTTCCGGGAATGACGGTGCCGCTGGTGGTCGAGTCCGGCCCCAGCATCCGGCTCATCGACGACGTGGTGGCGGGGGACCGCTTCGTGGCCCTGGCGCTGCAGAAGGATCCGGAAGCCACCGACGCCGGCCCGGAGGATCTGCACCAGGTCGGTTGCGCCTGCCGTGTGCTGCGGATGTTGAAGTTCCCCGACGGCACCGTGCGGATCCTCGTCGAAGGGGTGCGCCGCATCCGGTTCACCGAGTTCGTAAGCCGCGAGCCTTACCTGAAGGCGCGGTTCGAGATCCTGCCCGAGCCGGTCAAGAAAGGGCTCGAAGTCACCGCCCTCGTCCGGAGCGTCCGCGACAAGTTCCAAGAGATTTCGAAGCTCTCGCCGGCCCTGACCGAGCAGGCGCGCATCGCCGTGCTCAACGAAGAAGATCCCGGCCGGCTGGCGGACCTGGTGGCGGCCAACGTGAACATCCCGCTGGCCGACCGCCAGCGCATCCTCGAAACCCCCGAGGTCCTGCCGCGCCTGAAGCTGTTGCTCCAGCTCATCACCCGCGAAGCCGAGGTGCTGGCACTGGGTTCGAAGATCCAGAACGAGGTCACTTCGGCCATGGACAAGTCCCAGCGGGAGTATTTCCTGCGCGAACAATTGCGGGCCATCCAGCGGGAACTGGGCGAGACCGACAGCTCCGCCGCCGACCTGGCCGCCCTCCGGGAACAGATCGAGCAACTCGCCCTGCCGGAGGAAGCCCGCAAGGTGGCGCTCAAGGAACTGGATCGCCTCCAGATCATCCCGCCCTCCGCCGCGGAATACACCGTCATCCGCAACTACCTGGACACCATCGTCCACCTCCCGTGGAACGTCTCCACCGAGGACAAGCTGGACCTGAAGGCCGCCCGGGAATTGCTCGACCAGGAACACTACGGGTTGAACTCGGTGAAGGAGCGTCTGCTCGAGTTCCTGGCGGTGATGAAACTGCGCGGGGCGGTTCAGGGGCCGATTCTCTGCCTGGTCGGCCCGCCCGGGGTGGGCAAGACCTCGCTCGGCCGCAGCGTGGCCCATGCATTGGGGCGCAAGTTCGTGCGCTTTTCCCTCGGGGGTGTCCGCGACGAGGCCGAAATCCGCGGCCACCGCCGGACCTACGTCGGCGCCATGCCCGGCCGCATCCTGCAAAGCCTTCGCCGGGCCGGCAGCAACAACCCGGTCATGCTGCTGGACGAGCTGGACAAGCTGGGCGCGGATTTTCGCGGCGACCCCGCCGCCGCCCTGCTGGAGGTGCTCGATCCCGAGCAAAACCACGCGTTCGTCGATCACTACCTCGATCTGCCGTTCGACCTGTCGCGGGTCCTGTTCATTGCCACCGCCAACTGGCTGGACCCGGTTCATCCGGCCTTGCAGGACCGGATGGAGATCATCGAGCTGCCCAGCTACACCCCGGAGGAAAAACTCGAGATCGCCCGCCGCCACCTGGTGCCACGACAGTTGGAACGCCACGGTCTCAAGCCCTCCCAGTTGCGCCTTTCGCCCGCCGTCCTCCGACGCCTGATCCGCGACTACACCCGCGAGGCTGGCGTCCGCCAGCTCGAGCGCGAGATCGCCGCCCTGGCCCGCAAGACCGCCCGCCGGCTCGTCGAAAAACCCGGTCGGCGACGCCTCGCCCTCAAGGCCGCCGAACTGCCCGCCCTGCTCGGTCCGCCCCGGTTCACCCCGGAAACCGCCTCGACCCGACGCGAAACCGGCATCGCCACCGGGCTGGCGTGGACGCCGGTCGGCGGGGAAATCCTTTTCGTCGAGGCCACCGCCATGCCCGGGCGCGGCCAGCTCATCCTCACCGGGTCCCTCGGCGAAGTCATGAAGGAGAGCGCCCAAACGGCCCTCAGCTACGTGCGGAGTCGCTCCGACCGGCTGGGGTTGGATCCGCGCCTGTTCGAGAAGCACGACATCCACATCCACGTTCCCGCCGGCGCAACGCCCAAGGACGGCCCCAGCGCCGGCCTGACCATGACGGTGGCCCTGGCCTCGTTGCTCACCGGCCGGGCCGTTCCTCCGGACCTCGCCATGACCGGTGAGATCAGCCTGCGCGGCCGCATCCTTCCGGTCGGCGGCATCAAGGAAAAGGTCCTCGCCGCCGCCCGCAGCGGCATCCGTCAACTGCTGCTGCCCGCCAGGAACGAAAAGGACTGGGAGGAGGTGCCCAAGGAGGTGCGCCAGCGGCTCAAGGTTCATTTCATCCAGCACGCCGAGGAAGCGCTGGCCCTGGCGCTGACGCCGTCTCCGGCCCGTCCCCGCTCGGGCAACGGCGCTCCCAAACCGGCCCGCCGTGCGCGCCGCCGCCGAACCGCCCCCGCCCGTTGAGGCTCTTCCGCCCATGCCCTTTGCCATGATTCGTTTCCGCCCATTCCTCCGGCTGTTGCTGAGTGCGGCTCTCCTGCCCGCGGCTTTTCCCGGCCTTTTGGCCCAACCCGCCTCCGGGCCCGTCACCCTGCCCGCCTTGGACGGCCCCACGCTGGCCGCGCAGGTCCGCTGGCAGGCGCCCACCGAGCCCTTCAGCACCGCCGGCGTGCTCCGGCTGCGGGACCGCAACGGCCGCTGGTACAAGGAACTCGCCATCCGGATGGACATCCGCCTCGGCGAAGGCGGCCTTTGGGAGAACCAGTACACCGTGTTCGACCGCGAACGGCAGGTGGTCGAGTCGCTGGTGGTCCGTCACCATCCCGGCAGCACCAACAGCTACCACTACCTGCCCCCGGGCGCGGCGAAGGCGTTGGACTTGGCCGGACCGGATGCCTTCATCCCCTTCGCCGGCTCGCAATTCTGGCTGGCGGATTTCGGCCTCGAATTCCTTTTCTGGCCGGAACAACGGCTCGTCGGGGCCGACATGCGCAAAGGCCGCGCCTGCCACCTCCTCGAAAGCGTCAACCCCGACCCGCGCCCCGGCCAGTACGCCATCGTCCGCTCCTGGATCGATGTCGAAAAACTCGGCCTGCTGCGGGCCGAGGCCTACGACGAACAACGCCGCCTGCTCAAGGAGTTCAACATCGGCGGCTTCAAGAAGGTCAACGGCCGCTGGCAGCTCAAGTCCATGGAGATCCGGGACGAGCTGACCGACGAACGCTCCCGCTTGGAGTTCGAACTGGAAGTGGATTGAGCGACACCCCGGGGCAACGACGCGCCCCGGCTCTTCCACGCCGCCGGCGGCCCGGCCGGAGGTCCCAGCCCGGCTCATTCGCCGCCTCACGCAAATAAGCGATCCTTTCGGCCTTGCCCTCGGGGGCATGCCTTCCATCATGGACCGCATGCGTTACGCCGGTTCCTTTCTCGTGGCGCCGAGAGTCACCCCGGTTCTGGACCCTGCCTTCCGGCCGGCGGTGTTGGCTCGGCGGGCATTCGATGAGGCAGTGGAACTCAGCGGGCGGCCGGTCGAGGTGACCGTCGCCCTCGAGCAGGCCGACGGGTCGGTCTCGCGTTCGTCGATGCGGTTCCTGCCACCGGACCACCCGGAGGCGGGCGCCAACCCGTTTTTCCTCGAACGCTGGATCAAGTTCCTGCTCTGGTCGCGGGGCGGCCATCGGGTGTACGTGGCCGGGCCGGAGGAATTCGCCGAGAAGCTTGGCCGCCACTACGCGTTGGAAAGCAACGGCCGGTTCGATGCCCAGATGATGGGCGAACGCATCTACGGCCGGCCCTTCGAGGTCCTGCACTGCGCTCCCGCCGAGCTGCCGCCGGAAAAACGCCGCAGCCAGCGCTTGGGCGGCCATTGGGACGGCTGCCGGATCGGCTTCGACCTCGGCGGCAGCGACCGCAAGGTGGCCGCCGTCCAGGATGGCAAGGTCCTCTACAGCAACGAAACGCCTTGGGATCCGATCGTCCGCACCGATCCCCGCTGGCATTTCGAGCAGATCATGGAGGGTCTGCGTGAGGCTGCGGCTCATTTGCCGCGGGTCGATGCCATCGGCGGCAGCGCGGCCGGCGTTTACGTCAACAACCGGGTCCGGGTGGCGAGCCTGTTCCGCAGTGTCCCGCCCGACCTGTTCCGCAGCCAGGTCAAGGACCTCTTCCTGGAAATCCGCCGGGCCTGGAACAACGTCCCGCTGGAGGTCGTCAACGACGGGGAGGTCACGGCTCTGGCCGGGTCGATGCAACTCAACGACGGCGGCGTTCTGGGCATCGCCATGGGCACGAGCACCGCCGGCGGTTATGTCACGCTCGAACGCAGCCTCACCACCTGGCTGGACGAGCTGGCTTTCGTGCCGGTGGACTACCGGGCGGACGCCCCGCTGGACGAGTGGTCCAAAGACCTCGGTTGCGCCTCCCAATACCTCTCCCAACAGTGCGTCGGGCGGTTGATCGGGGTCGCCGGCATTACCGTGGATCCGGACACACCCCTTCCCGAGATCCTCAAACACGTCCAGGACCTGATGGCCCGGGACGATTACCGCGCCCGGAAGATCTTCCAGACCATCGGGGTCTATCTCGGCTACGCCTTGGCCCATCTGGCGGAGTTCTACGACCTGAAGCACCTGTTGATCCTGGGTCGCGTGACCTCGGGCGAAGGCGGCCAGATCATCCTCGACCATGCCCGCGAGGTGCTGGCCACGGAGTTTCCCGAACTCCTCGAGAAAGTCCGCCTCCACCTCCCCGGCGAAACCGAAAAACGCCACGGCCAGGCCATCGCCGCCGCCACCCTGCCGGAAATCCCCAAGGAACCGTCCGCCGGCGCTCCCGGCCGTCCCAAGATCAAGGTCAAACGCCAGGAAGGCTGAACCGCGATTCGGCTCCTTCCGGATCGTCCGTCCCGCCGGCGCCCCATGCCGGCGGGGCGGAGTTGTTTGAGGCCCCACCGGCAAAACCGTCCGCCAAGACGGCGGAGGCGGCCGTCACTTCTCGACGCGCGGTTCCACCAAGGCCCGCAATCGCCGGCTCAAGATCCGCCGGCACAGCACCGACCAGAACAGCGCGTTCACCCAACCCAGACCGCACCAGAGCCCGATCCAGAACCAGATGCCGGCATCGCCGAGGAAGCTCCCGAAGGCGGGCCA
>RFJD01000047.1 GCA_003695015.1 Verrucomicrobiota bacterium
ACCTGCGGCTTGTCGGGCGAGAGATTGATGACGCAGTTCGAGATGACCACGTCCACCGAGTTGTCCGCCACGGGCAGATGTTCGATCTCGCCCAGCCGAAATTCGACGTTGTCCAGCCCGGTCCGCTCGCGATAGGCCGCGATGTTTTGTCGGGCTTTGCTGACCATTTCGGGGGTCATGTCCACGCCGATGGCGCGGCCGGTGGGGCCGACCTTCTTGCCGGCGATGAACACGTCGAAGCCGCCACCGCTGCCGAGGTCGAGCACGACTTCACCCGGTTGGAGAGCGGCCAGGGCATTGGGATTGCCGCACGAGAGGCCCATGTTCGCGCCCTCGGGCAACGCCTGCAGTTCCTCGACGGAATAGCCGATTTGCGATGCCAGCTTCTGTGCATCGGCCGGTGCTCCGCCGCAACAACTGGAGCCACCGCCCGATGGCGCGCCGGATCCGGCCGACGGCCCGCAACAGGAGCCGCCTTCCCGCGCAATGGCGCCGTAACCCTCGCGCACCTTCTGTCGAATGAGTTCGGATGGATCGGTGTTCATAGCGCCTGATTGTCGCTCAACAGAGGAAAAGGATGGCTGGAAGACAAAGGAATGGGGGCAAGGGAATGGAGAAAACGGTTTTCCACAACATGGATTCCTTTGTCCTCATTCCCTTGTCTTTTTCTCTTGTCCCGGGGATTCCAATGCCTCGGGCAGGGTTTCGATGAACCTTCGGATCTCGTCGCGCACGCGCCGGTAAACGGCGAGTTTCTCCTCGCCGTCGGGCATGTCCTTGGTGAGCCGGGGCGGGTCTTCGAACCCGACGTGCACGACCTTGGTTTTGCCGGGAAAGACCGGGCAATGCTCGTTGGCGTGGCCGCACACGGTGACCACGTAATCGAACTCGATTCCCTTCAACTCATCGAGCGTCTTGGAATATTGGTTCGAGATGTCCACGCCGGCCTCGGCCATGACGCGCAGGGCGTGGGGGTTCATGCCGTGCTTTTCGATGCCGGCGGAGTAAGGCTCGATGAGGTCGCCCTTCAAGTGGCGGGCCCAGCCCTCGGCCATCTGGCTGCGGCAGGAATTGCCCGTGCAAAGGAACAGGACTTTCATTTTCGGCGGGTTTGCCTCTGGCATAACAAATGGGGGTCGAGTTGGAGAATCTCCTGCAGGCGGGTCTGGTCCGAGGCGACCTGGGGATCGCCTTGCAGGGAACGGAAAGTCCATTCGAGGACCTCCCGGACCGGTGGCGGGGCGGTGTCGTCGGCGAGGCGGTAATACACCCAGCGTTCGTTCTTGCGGGAGGCGACCAAGCCGGCGTGGTGGAGGATGGAAAGGTGCTTCGAGACGGTGGAGCCGGCGAGACCGAGGAGTTCGACCAACTGACAGACACAAAGCTCGCCGTGGCGGAGGGCACAGAGGAGCCGGACCCTTTGGGGGTCGGCGAGGGCTTTGGTGATGGCGAGGAACGGGCGCACGGTGTTGCGATGTTTCGCCAGACGTCGAAATGTTGGCGGCCCGCCGGGTCCTTGTCAACCTGGTTCCCCAGCCCCGCGCCACCGAACGGTCCGGCCGGCGGAGGAGGCTCAGGAGGCGGTGCGACGCCGGGATCGGCGGGGTTTCCCGGCGGGGTCCGAAGCGGAGGCGGCCTTCCGGGAGCGGCGTGCGGGTGCGCCGGCGTCCGAAGGTCGAGGCCGGGGCTTCGGCGACGGGGGATCGATCAACGAGCGCAAGGTGGCGAGGTTCTCGGCATCCTCGTGGAGGTCGGGCGACTTGGGCGTTTCGAGGCAGCCGGGGGTATCGGCGAAACGGGGATCGTTGAGCAAGGGCCGGAAGGCTTCGCGGCCGAGATGTCCCTGGCCGATGTGGGCATGGCGGTCCACGCGGGAGCCCAGGGGCGTTTTCGAGTCGTTGAGATGGACGACCAGGATCTGGTCGCGTCCGACCAGCCGGTCCACTTCCTCGACCACGGCGTCCCAAGTGCCCGGCTGGCGGAGGTCGTAACCGGCGGCGAAGAGGTGGGCGGTGTCGAGGCAGATGCCCAGGCGTCCCGGGCGGCTGACGCGCTGGTAAATTTCGGCGAGGTGCTCGAGTCGGTGTCCGAGGCAGGTGCCCTGGCCGGCGGTGTTTTCCAAGGCGATGCGAACGGGATGATCGCGGGTGGCGGCGAGAACCTCGTCGAGTGCGGCAGCGATCTGGCGGAGGCCGTGTTGTTCGCCGTGGCCGAGGTGGGCGCCGGGGTGGAGGACGAGGAAGGGGAGTCCGAGGCTGCCGGCCAGTTGGATTTCCTGGATGAGGGACTTGATGGACTTGTCGCGGTTGGCCGAGGGCGGGGCGGCGAGGTTGATGAGATAGCCGGTGTGGCCGAAGACGGCGGAGAAGGAGGCGCCGGCGAGGGCGTTGGCGTAATGGGCGAGGTCCGAGGGGCCGAAGGGACGGCCGAACCACTGCATGTTGTTCTTCACGAACAACTGGACGACTTCACAGCCGAGCTGGACGCCGCGCTCGAGCGCGCGCCAAACGCCGCCCCGGGTGGGCATGTGGGCTCCAAGACGCATGGCAGGAGGGACGGCGGATCGGGCGGATGAGTCAGGGCAGCACCGCCGAGCGGATCCGGACCGCCGGGCGCAGGGTGCCGGCGGGGCCGGGCGGCGTCAACGCCCGGTTCAGCTCAGGGAGGTTTTCTGGGAGGTGGGCGGGTTGGGCCAGTTCTCGATCTCGGGCCAGAGGGGTTTGAGGTCCTCGTCCTCGAGGGCCACGCGGCGGAGGTGGGCGGGTTCGCCGCGTTTGGCGGCTTCGGCGAGCCAGCGGCGGGCCAGTTCGAGGTCACCGAGTTTGGTGGCGTAGCAGGCGAGGTTGTAAGGGATGACCCATTCGTCGCGGAAGCGTTCCAGCGCGGGAAGGAGCAGGGCGTAAGCCTCGGTGGTGTGGCCCAGTTCGTGGAGGGCGTAGGAGCGGTGGATCCAGCCGCCCGGGTGTTTGGGCCAACGCTTGACCATGCGTTCGGCGAGGGCGAGGGCTTCGGCCCAGAGCTTGCGGGCGGCGTGGATCTGCCATTGCACCAGCATGGCGCGGGGGTGTTCGCGGCCCAAAGCCGACACGGCTTGGAGCTCGGCGTC
>RFJD01000282.1 GCA_003695015.1 Verrucomicrobiota bacterium
GGAAGCTGGCCATGATTCGGCGCCCGTTCACCGTTTCATTGCCGGCGGCCCCGTGCCGCCCGGTCGGGCCGGCTCCCGAGTCCACGGAGCTGTCAGCGGATGACATCCTACACCGCATCCCCTCCGGCGGACAACCTCGGGAAGTTCTGCGATCCGGCATCCAGGGGCCGCGCCGGAGGAAGGCCGGGCTTCAGGCCGCCCGATCCGGATCCAGAACCGTGTCCCGCCCCGCCCAGGCCGGATCCGGCTCCGGATGGTCGAGGTTGTAGTGCAGCCCGCGGCTTTCGGGACGGGCTTGGGCGCAGCGGACGATGAGGTCGGCCACGGTGGCGATGTTGCGGAGTTCGAGCAGATCGGAAGTGACCAGGAAGTCCCAGTAGTACTCGCGGATTTCCTCGAGGAGGTTGGCGATGCGCTTGCGGGCCCGGGCCAGGCGGCGGTTGGTGCGGACGATGCCGACGTAGTCCCACATGAGCCGGCGCAGTTCGTCCCACAGGTGGGAAATGACCACCAGCTCGTCGGCGTCCTGGGCGTTGCCGCACTCCCAGAGAGGCAGCCGGACATCGCCGGCGGGCGGGAGGTCGGCTTCCGCCAGATGGGCGGCGGCCCGATGGGCCATCACCAAGGCTTCGAGCAGGGAGTTGCTGGCCAGGCGGTTGGCGCCGTGCAACCCGGTGCAGGCCACCTCGCCAATGGCGTAAAGCCCCGGCAGCCGGGTGGCGCCGTGCAGGTCGGTCAGGACGCCCCCGCATTGGTAGTGGGCCGCCGGGACGACCGGGATGGGCTCCTTGGTGATGTCGATGCCGTATTCGAGGCAGGTGCGGTAGATGTTGGGAAACCGCCGCATAATGAACGGCGCCGGCTTGTGGGTGATGTCCAGCCAGACGTGGTCGGCCCCGCTGCGCTTCATTTCGGCGTCGATCGCCCGGGCCACGATGTCCCGCGGCGCCAGATCCGCCATTTCGTGGTAGCGGACCATGAAGGCCTCGCCCTCGAGGGTCCGCAGAACCGCCCCTTCGCCCCGGACCGCCTCGCTGATGAGGAAGGACTTGGCCTTGGGATGGTAGAGGCAGGTGGGATGGAACTGGACGAACTCCATGTTGGCGACCGGCACCCCGGCCCGCCAGGCCATGGCCACGCCGTCGCCGGTGGCGATGTCCGGGTTGGTGGTGTAGAGATAGACCTTCCCGCAGCCGCCGGTGGCGAGAATGACGGCTTGGGCGGCGTAGGAATGGACCTGGCCCGTGGGCCGATCGAGGACATAGGCGCCCAGGCAACGGTTCGGCCCCGGCAACCCCAGTTTGGCGGCGGTGATGAGGTCCACCGCCATGTGGTTTTCCAGAAGCGTGATCCGGCTCTCCCGCTGCACCGCGTCCAGCAACGCCCGCTCGACCTCGCGGCCGGTCATGTCCTGGGCATGGAGGATGCGGCGCTTGCTGTGGCCGCCCTCGCGCCCCAGGTCCAGCTCCCGGCGGCCGGGTTGGTCGGGCACTTCCCGCTCGGTGAACCGGATGCCCAGCTCGATGAGTTCGCGGATCCGGGCGGGCCCTTCCTGGACGATGCTCCGCACGGCGTCCTCGTGACAGAGGCCGGCCCCGGCCCGGAGGGTGTCCTGCACGTGGAGTTCGAAACTGTCCTCGTCACTGGTGACGGCCGCGATGCCGCCTTGGGCGCGATTGGTGTTCGAGTCGGCGCTGCGCTTCTTGGTGACGAGGACCACCGTGCCATGGCGGGCGGCTTTCAGGGCGAAGAACAAACCCGCCACGCCGCTGCCGATGACGAGGTAATCGCAATGCCGGATCTCGCCGTTCATGAGGAGGCGATGAACTCACCGCAGCCGGCCGTTGTCAATGAGGCGGGTCCGCCCCACCCAGACGGCCAGCGCCATGTGCGCCCCGCGCGCCACCCGCTTCAACGGCCGCAGGCTCTCGGGCTCGAAGAACTCGACGTAATCGAGGCGGGCGTCCGGACACCCGGCCACCAACCGCTCGACCATCCGCCGCAGCGTGCCCGCCGCCACCCCATTGGCGCCCGCCGCCCGCACCCGCCGGCGGGCCTCCTGGATCGCCCGCCAAAGGACGGTGGCCTGCCCCCGTTCGGCCGGGCTCAGGTAGGCGTTGCGCGAACTGAGGGCCAGGCCGTCCGGCTCGCGCACCGTCGGGGCCACCACGATCCGGATCGGGAAATTCAGGTCCCGCACCATGCGGCGGATGACGGCCGCCTGCTGGTAGTCCTTGGCCCCGAACACCGCCACGTCCGGCAACACGAGGTGGAACAACTTGGCCACCACCGTCGTGACCCCGCGGAAATGGGTCGGGCGGGAGCTGCCCTCCATCGACCGGGTCAACTGCTCCTCGACCACCCAAGTCGAGTAGTCGCCGCGGTCCCGGCCCGGGTACATCGAGGCGTCCGACGGCAGAAAAACCACATCGACGCCTTCCTCGCGGCACAGCCGCAGGTCCCGCCGCACATCGCGGGGATACCGATCCAGGTCCTCCGTCGGCCCGAACTGGGTGGGGTTGACGTAGATGCTCACCACCACGAGACCGCCGGGCCCGACCTCCCGGCGCGCCCGCCGGATGAGGCTCAAGTGCCCCTCGTGCAGGTAGCCCATGGTGGGCACAAACCCCACCGACCGCCCCTCACGCCGCCACGCCAGCGCCTGCCGCTGCATGGCGCGCGGAGAACGGATGACGCGCGGCCCGGCCATGGGAGCCCCCGGCGTCAACCCCGCGTGACCCACGCCCGATGCCGGCTGAAGCTCGGTCGCAGGGCGCGGGACAACTCGTCCTGCAAGGTCTGCAACTCGGCGTACCGGGCGGCGTTTTCCGGAACCGGCTGGGTCGTTTCGCGCGGGTTGAGCTGCACGTAGGTGTCGGTGATGGCCTCGATGGCCACGTCCTCACCCTGCTCGCGCCGCCAGCACCAGAGGGCCTGCAGGGCCGCGCCGTAAGCGGCTCCCTCAGCCACCTTGAGGGTGACGACCTCGGCGTTGAAGACGTCGGCCATGATCTGCCGCCAGAGTTTGGACTTCGCCCCGCCCCCGGTGACGCGGATCTGGGTGGCCCGGACGCCCAGTTCCACCAGCCGCCGCAGGCCGTAGTTCATGCCCAAGGTCACCCCTTCCATGGCCGCGCGGGCGAAATGGGACGCCTCGAAGGTGCGGGTGTTGACGCCGAAGAACACGCCGGTGCCGTCGGGGACGTTGGGGGTGCGTTCGCCTTCGAGATAGGGCAACAGGATCAAGCCGTCGCTGCCAACCGGCGCCTTGGCGGCCAGCCGGTTGAAGGCGTCCAGATCCAGCTTCAGCTCGCGCCGGACCATCTCGGTGGCCACCGTGACGTTCATCGTGCAAAGCAACGGTAGCCAGCGGTTGGTCGAGTCGCAGAAGGCCGCGATTTCGCCCTCCGGATCGACGATCGGCTCGTCGCAGCAGGCATAGATGGTGCCGCTCGTGCCAAAGCTGGCGGTGACCACGCCGGGCCGGGTGTTGCCGGTGCCGATGGCGCCCATCATGTTGTCGCCGCCACCGGCGCTGACCAGCACCTCCTCCGTCAACCCCAGGGCCTCGGCCGCCTCGGGCCGCAGCGTCCCGACCGGCTGGTCGCTCGAGATGAGCGGCGGCAGCTTGCTTTCGAGCTCCGGGTCGATCGCCTTGAGGACCTTGGCGCACCAGCGCCGCTTGCGGACGTCCATCAACGCCGTGCCGCTGGCGTCGCCGTATTCCATCACCGCCCGGCCGGTCAGCCACCAGTTGAGGTAGTCGTGCGGCAGAAGCACGGTCGCCAGCCGCCTGTAGTTCTGCGGCTCGTGTTTCTTCAGCCAGAGAATCTTGGAGGCGGTGAACCCCGGCAGGACGGCGTTGCCCATGGCGCGGATGGTGGCCTTGACCCCGCCGACCGCCTTCATGATCTCCTCGCACTCGGCGGCGGTCGAGGTGTCGCACCACAGCTTGGCCGGCCGGATCACCTCGCCCTTCGCGTCCAAGGGAACGAAGCCGTGCTGCTGGCCGCTCACCCCGATGGCCCGGACTTCCGCCGGTTGGGCCTTCGCCTCCCGCAGGGCGGCGCGCACGGCTTGGATCATCGCGTCGCGCCAAGTGTGGGGATGCTGTTCCTTGGCGCCCGGCGGCAGGCCGGGGATCAGGTCGTAGGCCTGGCTGCCGGCGCCGACGACCCGTTTGCGCCGGACGTCCAACACCAGTGCCTTGGTGGACTGGGTGCCGCTGTCGATGCCGATGACCAATGTTCTCATAGCTTCGTTGTGTTGGCTTCGCCTGGGCTGAGCTTGCTTCAGAAACCGAGACCCTGACAATCCGCAACCCGCGCCCGCTCAACGTCCCACGTCACGCCCCAGGGTGATCTGGTCGTCGCTGAAGTTCTCGACGCTGCGCTTCTTCTCGTGGAAGTGGCGGGCGTGTTTCAGGATGCCCTCGCGGGTGTAGAACGGCGCGTCCGGCGGCAGCGGCAGCTTCACCACCCCGCCCAGATGCCCGGACTGGTAGATCGCGGTGATCAACTCCA
>RFJD01000283.1 GCA_003695015.1 Verrucomicrobiota bacterium
ATAAAATGGCCCTGCCCGCTCCCTCGCAGCCGCCGATGTCAGGCCCCTTCGTAGCCGCCCACGTCAGGAGGCAGGGGGTGGAGGTGATCGGTTGAAGAGTGACGGGTTGAAGAGGAAGAAGACCCGGCCCCGGCCTGCTCGAGTCCAGCCGATGGCCCTTGTCGCCCTTGTGCCACAGCCATCCTGTCTGCCCTCCCTGGGACCGCCGCCATCCCTGGCGGCAGCGATCGGGAGCGCTGCCATCCCTGGCGGCAGCGATCGGGAGCGCTGGCTTCCAGCCGGCTTGTACTTTCTGGCCGGCAAGGATGCCGGCGCTCCAAACCCCGGCGCTCCCAGCCCGAACTTGGCGCCCGGGGAACTTCCGCTTGCAGCCCCAAGCCCCCGCCCTTAGCTTGGCCCGGTCTCCGGCCCGGGGGGCCGTCGCCCGATGAAACGCACCGCGGACATTCAGTACGACTCACGCATCGAAGGGGACCTCGTGGTCACCCGGCTCGACGCCGCCATCAACTGGTTCCGCAAAAACTCCCTCTGGCCCATGCCCATGGGCCTGGCCTGTTGCGCCATCGAACTCATGGCCACCGGCGGCAGCCGCTTCGACATCTCCCGCTTCGGCGCCGAGGTCATGCGGTTCTCCCCCCGGCAGTCCGACGTCATGATCGTCGCCGGCACCGTCACCTACAAAATGGCCCTGGTGGTCCGCCGGATTTACGAACAAATGGCCGACCCCAAATGGGTCATCGCCATGGGCGCCTGCGCCTCCACCGGCGGCATGTACCGCAGCTACGCCGTCCTCCAGGGCGTCGATCGCCTCGTGCCCGTGGACGTCTACGTGGCCGGCTGCCCGCCCCGCCCCGAGGCCCTTCTCGACGCCCTGATCCGCCTCCAAAACCAAATCCGCCGCGAGCCCGTCCTGAAGGTCTGGAAACAGCCCCCGCCGGAAAAACCCCTGCACCGCGACTCATGAGCCCTCTGGACTTGGCCCGCCAGCTCCTGGCCCATTTCCCCCACGACTTGGACGAGCCGCAGGAGTTCCGCGGCGAGGTCACCCTTCGCGTCCGCGACCCCGAACGCATCGCCGACATCTGCCGTTACGCCCGCGACGAACTCCCCTGCCAAATGCTGCTCGACCTGACCGGCGTGGACGAATTCGACCGCTCCCCGCGCTGGACCCTCGTTTACGAGCTCTACTCCCTCACCCACCACGCCCATCTCCGCCTCAAGACCGGCGTCGAGGAGGCCGTTTCCGAGCTGCCCTCCGTCACTTCCGTCTGGCGCACCGCCGACTGGCACGAACGGGAGGTTTACGACATGTTCGGCCTCCGGTTCCGCGGCCACCCCGACCTCCGCCGCATCCTCATGTGGGAGGGCTACCCCTACCACCCCCTGCGCAAGGATTTCCCGCTCGAAGGCAAACCCTCCGCCATTGCGGAAGTCGCCTTCACCGAACGCGCCCCCCTCGAAGGCGGCCCCTTCGTCACCCGACCCGGCGCCCGCCGCGCCCCCGAACGCGAACCCCGCGCCCACCCCGCCGACGAATCCGACGCATGAGCACCGGCAAGGAAATCCGCCACCCCGACCCGGCCGCCCTGGACGGCGCCGCGCTTCCCGCCGACGACTTCGGCGGCGAGCGGCTCGTCCTCAACATGGGGCCCTCCCACCCCTCGACCCACGGCGTCCTCCGGCTGGTGGTCGAACTCGACGGCGAAACCATCACCAAGGCCACCCCGGACATCGGCTACCTCCACCGCGGCGACGAAAAAATCGCCGAGAACCTCACCTACACCCAGTTCATCCCCTACACCGACCGGCTCGACTACCTCGCCCCCCTGGCCAACAACGTCGCCTACGCCCTCGCCGTCGAAAAACTCCTCGGCATCGCCGACCGCCTCCCGCTCCGCTGCCAGTACATCCGCGTCATCTGCTGCGAACTGGCCCGCATCTCCGCCCACCTGCTGGGCTTGGGCGCCTTCGCCATGGACGTCGGCGCCATGACCGTCTTCCTCCACATCTCCGTCGAACGCGAGAAGATCTACAACCTCTGCGAATCCCTCACCGGCGCCCGCTTCACCACCAGCTACACCCGCATCGGCGGCCTGGCCCGCGACCTCCCCCCCGGCTGGACCGACCAATGCCGCCGTTACACCGCCGAAATCCTCACCGCCGTCAACGAGATCGACCGCCTCCTCACCCGCAACCGCATCTGGATGGACCGCACCCGCGACATCGGCGTCATCTCCCGCCAACAAGCCATCGACTACGCCCTCACCGGCCCCAACCTCCGCGGCAGCGGCGTGGACTACGACGTCCGCAAGGCCCACCCCTACCTCGTTTACGACCGCCTCCAATTCGACGTCCCCCTCGGCTCGGTCGGCGACTGCTACGACCGCTACCTCGTCCGCCTCGAGGAAATCCGCCAGAGCGTTCGCATCATCCACCAGTGCCTCAACCAGCTCCCGGAAGGCCCCATCAACATCCCCGACGGCAAGATCACCCTGCCCCCCAAGGACCGCGTCCTCACCCGCATGGAGGAACTCATCCACCAGTTCATGCTGGTGACCGAAGGGGTCAACGCCCCGCCCGGCGAAATCTACTTCGGCGCCGAAAACCCCAAGGGCGAACTCGGTTTCTACATCAACAGCCGCGGCGGCGGCGTCCCCTGGCGCCTCAAAATCCGCGCCCCCTCCTTCGTCAACCTCGCCATCCTGCCCGAACTGCTGCCCGGCCACACCATCAGCGACGTCGTGGCCATCCTGGGCAGCCTCGACTTCGTCATGGGCGAATGCGACCGCTGAACCCCGCGCCACCACCGCCATGAGCTTCGAACCGCCCCCCGCCCTCTGCCAGCAGATCGACGCCCTGGTGGCCCGCTACCCGCAAAAACGCTCCGCCGTCCTGATGGTCCTCCACGCCCTCCAGGAACACTACGGCCACCTCACCCTCGAAGCCCTCGAATGGACCGCCCGCCGGCTCGACATGGAACCCATCCACGTCGATGAACTGGTCACCTTCTACCCCATGTTCCGCCAGGAACCGGTCGGCCGCCTCCACCTGAAAATCTGCCGCACCCTCAGTTGCGCCCTGGCCGGCTCCCACCGCCTCCACCGCCGCCTTTGCGAAAAACTCGGTCTGGACCCCGACCACCGCGGCCCCCAGACCACCCCCGACGGCGCCGTCACCGTCGAATTCGTCGAATGCCTGGCCACCTGCGACGCCGCCCCGGTGGCTCTCGCCAACGACCGCTTCCTCGAAAAAGCCGACTGGCCGACCCTCGAAACCCTCATCACCCAAGCCCGAGACGCAGCGTCCGGGCAGTCGCAACCGCCTTCCCATCCGATTCCATCATCGCACTCTCGTGGCGGGAGCGAATGCTGATTGGGCGCAGTCTCCCCCTCAAGGCTCGCAGCCGGACCGGACGGCGTTTCGGTCAGCGTGGAACCGAGGCAGGCTCGCAGCGTTGGGAGGCAGGAGAGGGTCCCCGGCCAGCTCTCTTGGAGCCTCACTGGATCTTGTGCAAGGCCAACCGGCTCGCGACGGCTCCATCACGGTCCTGTTGTGGTTGAACTCCTACTTGGCTGATGGGTAGGCTCCGCCACGCAACACCACAACGACTCAACGATGAATCCCAACGAGAAACTGGTGGAACGCTTGCGGGCGGTGCTCGCGCGCGCCAAACAACGGCCTGAATTCCAGCAGCACGAGGAGGAGCGAAAGGAGGTCTTCACGCGCTATCAGCCCGTTTTTTCCGCGGCACACCTCCAGGACCTGACCGAGGAGGATTTTCGTTCCTTCTTGTACTTCGACAACAACAAGCACTGGACGGGGCTCTACCGGCAGGCAGGCCGTCTCACCACAGACATG
>RFJD01000284.1 GCA_003695015.1 Verrucomicrobiota bacterium
CGCAGGCCCGCTGAACGTGATCAGGGCCACCCATTGGCCCTCGACCTCGGCCACATAACGCAGACTGGGGCCGCCGAGCCGGGCGCTGTGCAGGTAATGCTCCTTTTGGAGCAGTTCATCGAAGCGGGCGCGTTCCTCGTCATCGATCAGCCGCACGCGGACCTGGTCGAGCCATCGCTTCTCGGGCGTCGGTTGGCACTTCGCCATGCCCCAGTCCTGCCAGAAGCGGGCGGGCGTATTTAGCCTTTTCGCGAAAACTCTTTCCCGACCAGCTTCTTCCACAAGCAGATAAAATGACCTTGGGCATCGGCGGAAACCGCCGTTGCCGATGAAAAATGGTGACTGGCTGAAAACTAGTCCGGCAGAGGAACGCCGAGGTCTTTGCAGATCTTCCGGGCCAGGTAGTCGTCAATCTCAGTGTGCCGTGGGACCGCCGAACGCCTCTTCTGGGCCGGATGGTGCCACCAAGAATGGCGCCGTCCCTCGCGCAACAACTCACAACCGTTGCGCCGAAGGTGTCGCAGAAGATCTTTCCGCTTCATCGAGGCGTTCCGTCCCGGGTGGAGGAAGACAGCGGGCTTTTCTCTGAAGCCTCGGGAGGGCTTTTCCCGGATCAGACGGCAATGGGCATTTCTTCAAACCCTTCACCCGCCGCTTCCAGAGCCTCCCGGCGGTTGAACTCCAGAGCCTCTTCGAGCGTCAGCCGCAAGGTTTCCATGAGATCCTCCTTGGTCCGCTCCTGGCAGTTCACCCCAGGAATTTCTTCGATCCATCCGATCCACCAAGGGCCGGATTGTTTGAGGACGGCTGTGTATGTCTGTTTCATGGCGTTCTGCCGGGACCTGTGGCCGCCATTCCGGGCAGCTCGCATCCGGGACTCTCAAATCTATCCCGTACGGCATCGACCGCAAAGCCTGGCAAACAGGCTTGTCGATGCCCTGCCGGTTCCGCCGGCGAGCCCAACCGCGACCGGTCAGCTCCGGCGGGTTGTCGGGCGGAGCCGGTTCCGCCACAATCACCGAAAACCATCGGCTCATGACAACCGGGAAGTTTTTATCCACCACCATCCCGCGGCCGCCCGTTTCGACGGGACTTGGGCTGGTCTTGGTCACGGCTTTGACCCTCTTGCCGCGGCTGGCGGCCGGCGATTGGCCCCAATGGCGCGGCCCCGGGCGCAACGGCCATTGCGCGGAACCCCTTCCTTCGCGGGCCTTCGAGCCCGGCGGCATGCGGTTGGCTTGGGAAGCCCGGGTCGGCACTGGGTTCTCCTCGATCACCGTGGCCGGGGAGCGTGCATACACCATGGGCAATGAGGACGACACCGACGTGGTCCGGTGCCTGGACACCGCCACCGGCCGCGTCCTTTGGGAGCATCGCTACGCCTCCGATCTGGGTCCGAAGTATTACGAAGGCGGGCCGGGCGCGACGCCGACGGTCGCCGGCGGCCAAGTGTTCACCATCAGCAAATGGGGCCACGTGTTCTGCTTGGACGCGGCGACGGGCGCCGTGGTTTGGCAGCGCGACCTGCGCGAGGAACCGGGCCTCAAACCGAACGAGTGGGGCTACGCCGGCTCCGCGCTGGTGGACGGCGACCGCGTGTACTTCAACGCCAGCGAGGCCGGGCTGGCGTTGGACCGGCGGACCGGCCGGGTGCTCTGGTTCCATGGCAAGGGCACCGCCGGTTACGCGAGCCCCATCCTGCAGGAAATCGCAGGCCGGCGGGTGCTCTGGATCTTCGCGGCCAAACGGTTGGTGGGGCTGGAACCGGCCTCCGGCCGCGAGGTGGCGTCGTTTCCCTGGCCGACCGGTTACGACAACAACAACGCCGATCCGATTCCGGTGGGCGAGCGGGTGTTCATCACCAGCTACGATCGCGGCTGCGCGCTGCTCGAAGCGGGCTCCGCCGGGCTGAAACCGGTTTACGCCAACGACGCCTTGCAGACGCACATGGCCCCACCGGTCTTGGTGGGCGGCCACCTGTACGGATTCAGCCGACACTACGCGCGGCGGCCGGAGTTCCGCTGCGTCGAGGCCGCCACCGGCAGGGTGAGGTGGCGGCAAACGGGCGTTCGGGCGGGCTCGGTCACCGCCCTGGCGGACGGCCGGTTGCTGGTGCTGTACGGAGACGGCCAACTGGCCCTGGTGGCGGCCGATCCCGCCGCCCATCGCGAGCTGGGTCGGTTTCGGGCGCTCGAAGGCCGCTGCTGGACGCCGCCCACGCTGGCCCACGGACGGCTCTACGTGCGCCAGGCCAAAGGGCTGTTGCGCTGCTACGTCGTGGCGGATTGAAACCGGCCCGGCGGCGGGTCAATCCAGCCGGATGAGCTGCTCGATCTCCTCGCTGGAGAAACGGACCGAACCGATCCGCAGCGCCAGCGGATGGCGGCGATCGATGGCGCGGGGTTGTTCCGCCAGTTCGAGGCGGCCTTCCAACTCGGCATCGACGCCGACCAACGCCACCCGCACCCGTCGCCCCAGCGGCAGGCCCCATTCCCCGCGGATGGCGGCCAGCCGGGCGGCCTGTTCGCGTTCCCAATTGGCGAAGCCGTCCGGATTGCCGGACTCGAAGTCGAACACGCCTTGGATCGCGCCGTCGGGGCTCATGTTGGACGCGGCGATTCAACCCGCGTCCGGCGTGGGGATCAAGCCCGGCCGAAAAACGAAGCCGCCCGGCCCCACGGACCGGACGGCGTCCAACGGGTTTCGGCGGGGCGCAACCCGGATCAGCTTTGCTCGAGTTCGAGCGTCTTGGTGACGCGGTCGCAGACCTCGGAGGGACCGAAGTACTGGATGGGGCCCGGGTAGAGGTAGGCCTCCTCGAGGGCCCAGCGGTCGCGTTGGGCGGCGAAGGTCTGGAAGGGCTTGCCCTCGAGATCGACCAGCGCCTTGCGGATGACCGGTTTGTCCTCACCGTGGCGCCGCTCGATGTTCATCATGGCCGTCAGCGGGATGCCGCCCGGCTGCCATTCGGCGGCGGGCCGGGTCAGGTTGCGGACGCTGGCGATGTAGCCGGACTTGCCGGCGTTGAGCAGGGCGGCGGCGGTGTAGCCCAGGCTGTAGCAGTAATCGGCGTCGAAGTTGGTCGGCGCCGCGCAGCGACCCTCGTAGCCGAAGAAGTGGCAGAGGGCGGAGAACTTGCCCTTGAAACGCCCCTGCGTCTTCAGCACGCGCAGCCGGTCGGCCACCATGTCCGCCAGCAACTTCTCGGTTTCGATCCGGGAGACCTGCACATTCCCGAAAGCGTCGCGATCCAGCAGCATCTGCATCTGGATGGCATGCGGCAGGCTGCTGAAGGTCTTGCTCGACCCGGCGCTAAGCTTGCCATGGATGTACTGCAACCGGTCGTCTTGCGAGGGCTGGGCGGCGAATTCC
>RFJD01000285.1 GCA_003695015.1 Verrucomicrobiota bacterium
CGACGAGGACGATCCGCCCCAGCAGTTGACCTTCACCCTCACCGGCGCTCCCGAGGGCGCGGCGCTGGATCCGCAAACCGGCGTGTTCACTTGGACGCCCACTGAGGCCCAGGGGCCGGGCGCCTACCCGATGACCATCACCGTGACCGACGACGGCACCCCGCCGCGCAGCGATGCTGAGACCTTCACCGTCACCGTGCTGGAAGTAAACCGGCCGCCGGTCATCCCGGCCCTGACCGACCGCACGATCGACGAGGGCCAGACGCTGACCTTCGTCGTCGGGGCCACGGATCCCGACCTCCCGGCCAACGGGTTGACCTACACCCTGGCCGGCAGCCCGCCCGCGGGCGCGGCCATCGATCCGGACACCGGCGCCTTTTCGTGGACGCCCACCGAGGAACAGGGGCCGGCCACCGTGGCCTTCACCGTCCGGGTCACCGACGACGGCGTGCCGCAGCTTTCGGCCGAACGCTCCTTCACCGTCACCGTCCGCGAGGTGGACAACCCGCCGGTGATGGAGGACATCGTGGGCCGCTCCGTCAGTGAAGGCCAGTTGTTGACCTTCTCGGTGTCGGCGCAGGATCCGGACAATCCGCCGCAGCCCATCCGCTACAGCCTGGATCCCGGCGCGCCCGAAGGGGCGGTCATCGATCCGGAGAGCGGCGTGTTCACCTGGACACCAAGCGAGGCGCAGGGCCCGGGGACCTACCCGATCTCGATCCGGGCCACCGAGGCCGGCGGCGCGCACCTTTCGACCGCGCAGGTCATCACCGTCCGCGTCATCGAGGAAAACGACGCGCCCGTGCTGGCCGCCATCCCCGACCAGACCGTCGGCGAAGGCGAACTGTTCGCCTGGCATGTCGAGGCGACCGATCCGGACATTCCGGCGCAAAACCTCACCTTCAGCCTCGGGGCGGGGGCGCCGGAAGGGATGACCATCGATCCGGCCACCGGATGGCTCACTTGGCGGGTGCCCTTCGACCATCAACCGGCCGCCAACCCGGTCACCGTCCGGGTGCTGGACGACGGTTCGCCGGCGCGGACGGACGAGACCACCTTCACCATCCACGTCGAACCGCGCACGCCGCTGGTCATCAGCGAGGTGATGCACCATCCGGACCAACCTGGCGCGGCGTTCGTCGAGATCCGGAACCTTTCGACCGCCCGCGAGGTGTCGCTGGAGGGTTTGCGGCTGGTGGGCGAGGCGTTGAGCTTCGACTTCCCGGTCGGCGCCCGGGCGCCGGCGGACGGCCGGGTGGTGGTGGCGGCCAACGGGACGGCCTATGCGGCGGCCTATCGGGGCGCGCCGGCGCCCGTCGGGGTGTGGTCGGGGACGCTGCAGGCGGCCGGCGATCATCTGCGGTTGATCCGTCCGGCTCAGGGCGGCCAGCCGGAGGAACTCATCGACGAGATGTGGTTCCGCGATTCGGCCCCGTGGCCCGCGGACGCCACCCAAGGCGGTTCGCTCCAGTTGGTGGACGCCCGCCAGGACAACCGCCGCCCGGCCAACTGGGATGCGCTGGCCGGGCCGCCTTCCGGCGAGCCTTTGAGGCTGGTGGACTTCGAAAGCGTCTGGCGCTACCACCAGCTCGGCCAGGACCTCGGCACGGCATGGCGCGAGCCGTCGTATGACGACGCTGCCTGGCCGTCCGGTCCCGGCCTTCTCTACGTCGAGAACTCCAATCTGCCGGCCCCCAAGAACACCGAGCTGCAGATCGGTCCGCTGACTTTCTACTTCCGCACCACCTTCCGCTTCACCGGCAACCCGGCCGCGGTGAACCTGAAACTGACCACCATCATCGACGACGCGGCGGTGGTTTACCTCAACGGCCGGGAGCTGTATCGGCTGGGCATGCCCGATGGGACCATCACTTTCGACACCCGGGCCGCGCGCGTCATCGGCAACGCCAGCATCGAGGGGCCGTTCGACGTGCCTGCCGACGCCCTGGTGCAGGGGGACAACGTCCTGGCCGTCGAGGTCCACCAGCACGGGCTCAACAGCAGCGACATCGTGCTGGGCATCCGGCTCGAAGCCGAGGCCGGCCCGCTGGCCCCGGCCACGCCGGGCGAACCCAATTCCCTGATCGGCCTTCGCGAGCCCTTCCCCGGCCTCTGGATCAACGAGGTGCAACCGATCAACGCCACCGGGCCGACCGACAACGCCGGCGAACGCGCCCCTTGGATCGAACTGGTCAACGTCGGCCCGTTGCCGGCGCCGCTGGACGGCCTGTTCCTCAGCGACGACTACGCCGATCCCGGCGAGTTCGCCTTCCCGGCGGGCGAGGTGTTGCAGCCGGGCGAACACCGCCTGATCTGGGCCGACGGCCAGACCGGTCAGACCGAGCCCGGCCAAGTGCACGCCTCCTTCGCCCTGAGCGGGGGCAGCGGTTCGGTGCTGCTCAGCCGCCAGGCCGACCATGGCTTCGAGGTCCTCGATTACCTCGACTTCAGCGGGCTCAACCCGGATGAAACCATGGGCAACCTGGCCGACGGCGATCCGGCCGGGCGGGCCTTGCTGGCCGAGCCATCCCCCGGCGCGCCGAACGCCGGCGCCGCGCCCAACCACCCGCCCGCCATCGAGCCGATCGACGACCTCGCGGTGGACGAGGGCACGGCGGTGGACTTCACCGTGTCGGCCGATGATCCCGACCTGCCGCGCGATCGGCTCAGTTTCTCCCTGGGCGAAGGCGCGCCGGCCGGGGCGGCCATCGATCCGGCCACCGGGCGGTTCACCTGGACGCCCGGCGAGGCGGACGGACCGGGCGTTTATTCCGTCACCGTCCAAGTGACCGACGCGGGTGACCCGCCGCTGACGGCTTCGGCCTCGTTCCAGATCGAGGTGCGGGAGGTCAACCAGCCGCCCGCGCTGGAGCCGGTGGCGGATCGCGGCGCATTGGAAGGAACGGTCATCGAGTTCACCGCCCGGGCGACCGACCCGGATCTGCCGGCCAACGAGCTGACCTTCAGCCTCGGTCCCGGCGCGCCGGCAGGCGCCAGCATCGATCCGGTCACCGGCCTGTTCCACTGGGTTCCCGGGGAAGAGGCCGGGCCCGGCGAGCACGCCATCACCCTGGTGGTCCGCGACAACGGCGATCCCGCGCTCGAGGACCGGCAGAGCTTCCACGTCACGGTCACGGAAGTGAATGACCCGCCGGTGATCGGCTCGATTCCCGAGCCCACCATCCCCGAGGGCATTCCCCTGCAACTGTCCATCCCGGCCAGCGATCCGGACCTGCCGGCGCAGACGCTGACCTTTGCGTTGGGTGCGGGCGCGCCGGCGGGGGCGGCCATCGACCCGGTCACCGGCGTGTTCACCTGGACCCCGGGCGAGGCCGATGGTCCCGGGCAGTATCCGGTGACGGTGATCGTGCGGGACGATGGCGTGCCGGTCAGGTCGGCCGAAGCGACGTTCACCATCACGGTCACCGAACGGAACCGGGCGCCGTCGCTGGCGGCGATTCCGGACCAGACGGTGGGCGAAGGGGAGACGTTGCGGCTGACCTTGTCGGCCAGCGATCCGGATCTGCCGGCCCAGACGTTGCGCTACAGCTTGGCGGAGGGTGCGCCAGCGGGGATGGTCGTGGACCCGGTGAGCGGGGTGTTGACTTGGACGCCGGGCGAGGCGGACGGGCCGGCGGTTTACACCGTGACCGCGGAGGTGATGGACGACGGGCAGCCGCCGTTGGGCGACCAGAAGACGTTCACGGTGACAGTGACCGAAGGGAACGCGAAGCCGGTGATTGCGGCCATTGGCGATCAAACGGTCGATGAAGGGCAGGAACTGCGCTTCACGGTGGAGGCGACCGATCCGGACGAGCCGGCGCAGACGCTGACGTTCAGCTTGGGCGCGGGCGCGCCGGCGGGGGCGGCCATCGACCCGGCCACCGGCGTGTTCACTTGGACGCCGGGCGAGGCCGACGGTCCCGGCGAGTTCCCCATCACCATCGTCGTGACCGACAACGGTTCGCCTCCGCGCAGCGCCCAAGCCGTGGTGCGGGTCACCGTCAACGAGGTCAACTCGAAGCCTCAACTCGACCAACCGGAGCTCATGGAGGTGGACGAAGGCAGCCTGATCGAGTTCACCCTCACCGCCACCGATCCGGACCTGCCGGCCCAGAAGCTGACCTTCAGCCTGGCCGCTGGTTCGCCGGAAGGGGCCACGATCGACCCGGACACCGGGCTGTTCCGCTGGACGCCCACCGAGGCCGACGGCCCGCACCAGCATCTCGTCGGCGTCGTCGTGACCGACGATGGGCAGCCGCCGCGGTCCAGTGGCGTTGTGGTCTGGATCCGGGTGAAAGAGGTGAACCGCGCTCCCGTCCTGGATCCGCTTTCGGCGGTGGCCGCCTCCCCCGGCGAGACGGTCGAGGTGACGGTCACGGCGACCGACCCCGACGAGCCGGCCAACAAGCTGAGCTTCGCCCTGGGCGACGGTGCGCCGGCGGGCGCGGTCATCGATCCGGCCACCGGCGCGCTGACGTGGACGGTGCCGGCCGACGCGGCCGGCGAGTACGCCATCCCGATTCGCGTGACCGACGATGGCGAGCCGCCCTTGAGCGCCACGACAACGCTGGTGGTGCGCGTGGCCAGCCAGGCCCCGCGGTTGGCGGTTCCCAGCCTCGACGCCCAACGCCGCTTGGTGCTCCGGTGGAACGGCCGGGCCGGCGCCCGCTACGTGATCCAGGTTTCCACCAACCTGCGGGACTGGACCGAGCGGGCCACGGTCGAGGCGACGGCGGACGAGGTCGAGTGGACCGAATCGGAAACGGCGACCGGACCGGCGCGGTTCTATCG
>RFJD01000286.1 GCA_003695015.1 Verrucomicrobiota bacterium
TGGACGGGCGGAGGCGGGTCACGTGGCTTTGGTGGCCGGCGGACGCGTGGTCCCGCTGATCACCAACCAGGAATACAAACGCGCCTTCGACGGCAACCAGGGCATCGTGGCCGGCGCCCCCTTGGGCGGCCTCGTCGAGCGGGATCCCGATGACCGCCACGGCCTGGCGCGGGCGTTGATCGAGCCGCTGGCGCCGTGGTTTCGCGAGGTCGGCTACCGGGGACCGGTCCAGGTCACCGCGGTCAGGCACGACGGCCGCTGGCACGTGATCGAGTACAACGTCCGGTTGGGCGTGACCAGCGGGCCGTTGTTGCTGCGCCTGCTGGAAAACCCTTTGGAGGTCCTGCTCGCCGCCGCCCGCGGTGAAACCCCGCGTCCCCGATGGCGACGCGGCTTGCGGTTTGGGGCCTCGATCACTCTGGCCGGGTACGGTTATCCGTACGTCCAGATCGAGGGTCCCGAATTGCCGGTCGAAGTGACCGGGCCGCCCCCACCGAACACTTGGCTCTGGTGGGGCGAGGTGCGCCGCGACCGCCGCGGCCGTCTTCGGGCGACTGGCCATCGGCTGCTGGATGCCGCCGCCGTGGCCCGCACCCTCCCGGCCGCCCTTGCGGCCGCTTACGCAGCCATCCGACAGGTCCGCGTCCCCGGCGCGTATCATCGACTCGACATCGGCCGCTCTCTTTGGCCGCCCGGCGCCTCATGAAAACCCTTTCTCACACCTCTCCGGCTGACGCCGCTTCGACGGCCCGCCCGAACGCCCGAATCGCGGCCCTGCCCGAACCGCCGGCCTGGGTGGAAATCGACCTGACCGCCCTGCGCAACAACCTCGGTCTCATCCGGCGCGAACTTCCGCCGGGCGTGGGCTGGATCGACGTGATCAAGGACAATGCCTACGGCCACGGCGCCCGCGAGGTGGCTTCCGAGGCGCTGCGAGCCGGCGCTCTGGCGTTGGCGGTGGTGACCGTCCGGGAGGCCGCCGAACTCCGAGAGGCCGGATTCCGCCAGCCCATCCTCGTGTTGGGCGAACGGTTTCCCGAGGAACTGGAAAGCTGCCTGGCGCTCGGCGCCATGCCGTCCATCGGCGAGGCGCGCATCCTGGATGCCTTGGAAAAACTGGCCGATCGCCTGCCCGGCGGGCCGTTCCCCGTGCATCTGAAGGTGGACACCGGGATGAACCGGCACGGCGTGCGGTGGGAAGCCGCCCCGGCCATGGCCCGGCGCATCGCCGTCCATCCGCGGCTCGAGCTGGCCGGCGTGTACAGCCATTTCGCGATGTCCGACGAGGCCGACCAGACGTTCGCCCGGCTGCAGATCGAACGGTTCAACCGGTTCCTGGCCGAGCTGGAAGCCAGCGGCATCCGGCCCGGCCTCCGCCACATGGCCAACAGCGGCGGGTTCCTCCAGTTGCCCCAAGCCCACTACGACGCCGTTCGCATCGGCCTGCTGCCCTTGGGCGTCTATCCCTCCGCGGTTTGCCGCCGTCTGACCGGGCTCCGACAAGTGATGAGTGTGCGTTCCCGGCTGGTCTCGGTCCGCACCCTCCGCGCCGGCGAAACCTACGGGTACGGGCTTCGTTACCGGGCGCAAACCGACCGGCGGATCGGCATCGTGCCGCTCGGTTACGGGGTCGGTTATCCCCGGCTGGTCAACCAAGGCGCCGTGCTGGTCCGCGGCCGGCGGGCGCCGTTGATCGGTTCGGTGGCCATGGACGCGCTCGCGGTGGACGTGACCGACATTCCCGGCATCGCCCCCGGCGAAGAGGTCACGCTGCTCGGCCGCCAAGGTGACGTGGAAATCAACGCGCGGGAGCTGGCCGGCTGGGCTGGAACGGTCTGTTACGACGTCTTGACCTGCTGGAGCGAGCGGTTGCCCCGCCGGTATGTGCGGCCGCCGGTTGAGGCTTCCCCCCCTGCGGCGCCATGAAACTCCTCTTCAGCGAAAGCGGCCCCGACTACAGCCGGTACCTCTATCCCTACGTGGTCTGGGCTGTGCCGGAGCCGGGCGAGACACCGGCCGACCTCTACGAGCGCGGTTTCCTGCCGGCTTCCCCCAACCTGGACCGCTTCTGCCTCTGCCGCCACGTGCGGGTGGACTTGACCCGTTTCCGGCCTTCTTCGGAAAACCGGCGCGTCCTGCGCAAGGGCGAGGGCGTGGATTGCGCCCTGATCCCGCGCGGCGATTTCGACTACACCGCCGAACGCCGCCAGCGGTGGCATGCGTTCGCCCGCGAACGGTTCGGCGAGGGCGTGATGCCGTTCGAACGGCTCGACGGCCTGATGCACGGCAAGGTCATCACGCACCTGCTCCACTTCACCCACCGGGAAGACGGCCGGGACCTGGGAACCGCCCTGCTCTATGTCGAGCCGCCCCGCATGGCGCACTACTACTTTGCGTTCTATGACTTGGCGTGGTTCCGCCAAAGCCTGGGCCTCCACATGATGACCCGGGCGGTGGTGTCGTTCGCCGAGGCCGGCTTTCGGCACCTCTACCTGGGCACCTGCTACTCCCGGCGGGCACTGTACAAGACGCAGTTCGAGGGGCTCGAGTTTTTCAACGGCAACTGCTGGAGCCCGAGCCTCGAGGAGCTCAAGCACCTGATCGCCCGCCAGGAACGGCCGGAGGACGGACGGACCCACCTGCTGGTCGAAAACGACTACCTGCAGGCGTTCTGGGAGGGCCGGCTCGACCGGCTGACCGACGCCTCCCCGTTCCGGCTGCATGGCGGTCCCGGCGGTTCCGCGCGCGCCTGAGCCGCGCCGGCCGCCACGGCTGCTTCATCTGCAAGGAGAACAAGCTGAGGAGGAAGAGAGCGGGAAGGTTCTTGGCGAAAAGGCCCAACCCACCCGACCGCTTCCTTGCCTTACGCGATCGGGCCCGCCACCCCAACCCGATCTCCCGGGTGCAGGCCCTGTGTCTGAATCGGCTCGATGCGGACCGGCAAAAGCGGCGGCTCCCTCGGCCGACCATGGAGGGCGGCTTTCCTTACCCACGCGCGCCTCATCGCCCCCCCGCGTCCACCGACACGAAACACCCCAGTTCCGGCTTGGTGTCCTTGGTGTTCTTGGTGGTGAGTCCGCATGAGCCCCCAATGGCAATAGCCGAACGAGCTGGCGAACAAGCAGCTTGTCCCGAGCCCACCTCACCCTTCTCGGCTTGATCTGCAGCTTCTGGGGGCGGATGATGCGGGCGTTAACCACCTCGGCAACGCGAGGACTGTTGGATGTGCTTTCGCGAATCCATGAGCCCGGGAGTCGGAGGTCAATGCGGTCTCCATGGCGATTCGACGTTGTTTCGTGCACTGAGCATCCATGGCCTCCGTGACTGCGACGACGGGAGCCGGAGGAAGCGGTCGCCCCGGAAGGCGTCCGAAGAACGCACCCACGACAGATAACGTTTATTGTGCAGTATGTTGGCTTTGCTGGCTTATTTATTCGGTAGAAGGGCAAAGAGCGATGGCAAGGAAGATCGCCCATGGCTCATCGCCAACGCTGTTTTGGACCCGCTGGTGCTCCTGATCCATCAGGCATGGCGTCACCAAGCACATGTGCCTCCGTTGATCGCAAGTGTGGGGCACCTCGTGATCTGTGTGGATGTCCTTGTGTGGCTGCGTATCCTGACTTGGCAATGGGCACCTGATCGCGCGGCACGCGTGATCGGCCTTTCGCTGGTCTTTGCTATCGGTACGGTCGGGGTCCTTTTGATCTGCGTTGTGGAATGGGAGAAGATGAGCGCGGCGGAACGAATGCTCTTACTCCTCTTGGTGGGTCTCTGGAACATTGCATTAATGCTTAGCGTGAACAGGACGGCTACAGGCGCCGACGCCCAAACAGCACTTCCAGGGCCGAGGACCAGGGAGTTGGCACGTGGCCA
>RFJD01000048.1 GCA_003695015.1 Verrucomicrobiota bacterium
CCCGTCCACGGCGTGAAACCGCAGGACCAGCCGCGGCCGACCTGCGGTCCGCTCGACCGTGGCCGAGAGGAACCCGCCCGCCACTTTGAGGAACCGGTGGTACTCGGGCACGAAATCGGATTGCTTCCAACCGCCGGCGTGTTTGTTGCTGGCCGGGCCGCAGGAGTACTCGCGCACCCCCGTGGCCGGGTCCACCGAGTGGTACTGCCAGTGACGGTCGCCGCAAATCACCACCATCCGCCGCTGCGCCCCGATGAACCGCCGCAGCTCCTCCCCCTCGTGGCGGAAGGCATCGTTGCTGTGGTTGTCGTGCTTGTTCTTCCGGTCGGGGCCGACCAGCGGCGTGGGGCTGATCAGAATCCGGAAGGTCGCGTCGGAAGCCTCGACCGTCCGTTTGAACCACGCCTTTTGGGCCGGGCCCCAGATCGTCTTGTCCGGCCCGTCTTCCATCGTGTTCGGGCTGCGGAAATCGCGGCCTTCGACCAGCCAGACCTGCAGGTCGCGCCCCCAGCGGAAGGTCCGGTACGTTCGCCAGCCCATGGGCACCTGCTCGGTGAAGATGGCCAAGCCCTGTTCGAAGGTCATGTCGCCCATGTACGGCGCCTCCATCCCGGGCCAGCAATCGTTCATCAGGGTGTCGTGGTCGTCCTTGATGAAGTACGACGCGACCTGCCGGTGAAAGGCCACATTGCTGGGGAGGCTGTAGGTCCGCTGCCAGTGGTATCGCGCCAGGGCGGCGTTCTTGGCCAGGGCGTCGTAGTAAACGATGTCCCCCGTGTGCACGAAGAAGTCCGGGGCCAGCTTCAACATCCCGGCGTAAAGGTCGTAGCCGTGCGGACCGTCCTTGTCGTTGTACGCTTGGCCGGTGGAAACGGTGAACACCACCCGCGCGCGCTGATCCGGCGCCGGTGCGGTCCGGAACCGGCCTTCGATCGTCGCCGTCGGTGCGCCGCCACCCAGGGTCCGGCATTCCACCCGCACTTCGTAAGGCGTCCCCGGCCGGAGCCCTTCCAAGCGGTGTTGCCGGGTGAAGTCGCGGTCGGGATCCACCGCCCGCCAGCGGGTGGCCTGCCAATGCTTCGCGCCTTCCGGCCGGAAGGACACCCGCGTCTCGCCCGGCGTGCCGGGCACGGCATCCCGCAAATCGCCCACGCCAATCCCCGGCGGGAATTCGAGCCGATCGAACACCCGCCGCCGCCCCTGGCCGCTCGAGTAGTGGACCGTGACCATCGGTCCGTCGGCCGGGTTGCGCTCGGACCGGAGGGTCGTCCGGGTCCAGACGATGGCGCTTTCGGGGGTAACCTCGCCGATCTTGATGCCGGTGGCCATGAACGGTCCTGCCGCCAAGACCCACGAGCCCAAGCCGCAGCCGGTCGCGGCGGCCCACACGCAAAAAGTTCGCAACGCTTTCATGGAACGACGCCGCGGACTCTGCCAGCCGGTGCACCCGCCGACAAGCCCGCGAAGCAAAAGCCCGCCGGGCCGTCGAACCCGGCAGGCGCCGCTCGAAAGGGAATCGCCGTCCCGACTGCCGGGGCGTGGCGCCGACCGCTTGCGGGACAGCGCCCCGGCAGGCGGTTCCTCAAGGCTGGCCGTCTTCCGCCACCAACCGGAAGAACTCGTGCGGCTGCTCGTCGGCGGGCTGTTCGTCCACCACCGTCAACACGTTGGTGTCGGCGCTGTATATCTCGCCCGCCTTCACGAAGACCGGCAGGTTGGTGGAAACCTCGACGCTGTAGGTGATCCCCGGCACCAGGCGGATTTGGGCCATGGGGAACCCGTTGGTCAGGCCATAGCTCACGAACCGCGGCGGCGCCGTGCTTGCGGACAGGAAGGCTCCCCGGACATCGCCCACGAAACCGACGGGCTCGCCACTGGGAAGCAAAACGAAGTGGCCGAAGGTGGCCGCCAAAACGAACCGGCTGCCGTCAAAGGCCAACCCGTTCAGCGGCAGAAACGGCGGCTCGTCCCCCGCCGGGGCCAACGGGGTGAACACCGGCCCCACCGGCCGGCCCGTCCGGTCCAGCCACCGGGCATGGATGGTTGTTCCCTCCATGCTCTGGTGCGACCAGACCACCAGGTAATGGCTGCCGTCGAAAGCGATCGCCGGAAACGTGGCACGCTCCTCGGCGATGACCAGTTCGTCCCCCAGCGGAATGCCCATCGAAGAAACGCGCCGGCCGTACAGCATCAGTTCGCCCGGACCGTCGAAGTTGGTCGTGCAGTTCCAGAGAACCAGGAAACTCTCGCCGTCGAACCCGATGGCCAGCGGATTGTGATCCCACGAACGGGTGGTGCTCAACGTGACCGGTCCTCCGACCGGCCCGGCGGCGGGCGAAACCAGTCGTGCGACCGTCCAACTATCGCCCTCGCCCCGGGGCTCCTGCCAGGCCGCCAGGTAGTTACCGCCGCCGTAGGCAACCGCGAGGTCCGCCACGCCGTCTCCCAGCATGAAGGGCTGGCCGAGGACCTGCCCGGCGCCCGAGACGTAAACCCCGTACGCAGGGCCGTCCTGCTCCTCATCTCCGGTCGTATGGACCACGAGGAAATTCGCCCCGTCGGAGGCGACGGCCCGCACCTGACCGCCGCTGCCCAAGGAAATGACCGGTCCGGGCGAACCGTCGGGGGGCACGAGCCGGGCCTGCATGAGACCGTCAGCGGTGGACCAGGCCACCAGCACGTTGGGCCCGCCCAGGGCAAAGGCCGCACCCGGCGGCCAGCCCAGGCCGGATCCGATCGTGATCGGCCCGCCCACCAACCGGCCGCTGGCATCGAACCGCTGCCCCAGCAGGGTCGTTCCCGCGACGTAGCCGGCCAGGTAATGCGTCCCGTCGAAAACCACGCCCCCGCACAGCTCCG
>RFJD01000287.1 GCA_003695015.1 Verrucomicrobiota bacterium
CGGCAGAGGCACGCGATGCCGGCGCCAGCGTTCCGCTTCATAGATCGCAGCGACCCGGCGGTAGTCCTCCTCGATCGTGCCGCTCCACACCAGGTAGTCGCATTCGGTCGCGTAACGCAGTTCCTCGCGGGCCACGGCCAACCGGCGGGCGATGGCCTCCTCGGGATCGGTGCCCCGGCCGCGCAGGCGTCGCTCCAATTCCTCCCGGCGGCCCGGGGTGAGGAACACCGTGACCAGGCAATCGCCCAGCAGCCGGTCTTCCCGGGCCAGCCGGCGCAACGTCAACGTCCCCTGGACATCCAGGTTCAACAACAGGTCCTGCCCGGCCTCCAACTGCCGCACCAAACCGCTGCGGGGGGTGCCGTAGCCGTGGCCGTAAACGGTCGCATGTTCGAGCAGATCTCCCTCGCGAAGCCGGCGTTCGAACTCCTCCGGTTTCAGGAAATGGTAGTCCACCCCGTCCTGCTCCCCCGGCCTGGGCGGTCGGGTGGTGCAGGTCACCACCCGGGCCAGGCCGGGCAGGCGCTCGAGCATGCAGCGGACCACGGTGGTCTTGCCGCTGCCGGAGGGACCGGTGACCAACAGCAGCACCGGCCGGCGGTTGGGAACGGGAGTCGGGTTCTCGGCGGTCATTCGATGTTTTGAACCTGTTCGCGCAGTTTCTCCAACTCGGTCTTCATGCCCACCACCAGCGCGCTGACGCGGGCGTCGGCGGCTTTGGATCCGATGGTGTTGACCTCGCGAAACATCTCCTGCAGCAGGAAATCGAGCGTCCGGCCCACCGGCTCCTTCGACCGCATCAGGCCATCCCATTGCTGGAAATGGCTGTCCAACCGGGTCAGCTCCTCGGTGATGTCGCAGCGGTCGGCAAACAGGGCCACTTCCTTGAGGATGCGCTCGTCGGCGGGATCGATCCCCTCCAGGCCGCGTTCGGCCAACCGCTGCAGCAGTTGGTCCTGGGCCCGGCGCGGCACTTCGGGGGCCAGTTTCCGGACCTCGCGCGCCATCCGGCGGAGGGTTTTCACCCGCTCCCGCAGGTCCCTGGCCAGATGGGCCCCCTCTTTGCGGCGCATGCGGTCCATGGCGTCCAGGGCCTTTCGCAGCGCCTTCTCCAGCACCGGCCAGAACACCTCGGTGCGGTCGGTTTCCGCCGGCGGTTGCAACACGCCCGGCGCCCGCAGAATCAGCTCGAGTCCCGGCGGCTCGGGCAGCCGCAACTCCTTCTGCAAACGGCGGAACTCGGCGGCGTAGGCGCGGGCCAGGGGACGGTTGACCAGCGCCGCCTCACCCGCCGGCGGCGCGGTCAGCACCAGCTTGACCCGCACCGACACCCGCCCCCGGTTGATGCGCTGCAACACCGCCTCCCGGACGCGCGGCTCCAGCGGGTCCAGTTCCCGGGGCAACGACACTTGGACGTCCGCTTGGCGGCGGTTGACCCCGGCGACTTCGACGCTGAGGCGGCAGCCCTCGCCCGAAGCGACACCGCGGCCGTGGCCGGTCATCGATCTCATGGGCGCGGATTATGCCGGCAGGCGGCCGGCGAAGGCACGTCCTTTCGGGCCGGAGCGGACCGGGAGTTAGCCAGCCAAGTAGGCCCTCCGGCTGAGCCTCGGGCGCCGGAAAAGGCGGTTTGCCGGCGCGCCGAAGTTGAGCGGAGGTTTTGGATCCGAGCACACGGCGCTCCGGGACCCGTGCGGCCCACGCAGATGAAATCGCCCTAGGTTTGCACTTTGCCGTTGACATTCCGAGGTGGGAACGGCATATCTCTGCAATTTTAATAGGTGTGCTTATGAGGATCCTCGCTCTGAAAACCGCTGCTGTGGGCGGCGTTCTCGCCACAAGCGCGCTGTTGGTGGCTCAATCGCAACGGACGCTTTGCGTGTGAGTATGTGAATGGAACCGAAGTCGCCCGCCGGTACTGTTATGTGGGGCAAGACTGTGAGCAGTATCGTGACGGTTATGGCACTAATGGATGTGACACCACCCAAATCGGATGCTGTGATCCGGTGACGCAGTAGCGACCACTCATTTGCGAAGAGGTTACAGACCGCGTTCGGGGCATGCCCGTGGGCGGCGCAGCCGGGGCGTACCGCTCTGCGCCAAGCGTGTTCATCCACACGTTTTCGACCGCTTGGGACCTGCGACGGTCCAATCCGTGATTCTGTAACCCGGGCAAAGGCAAGTCCGCTCAAAAGATGAATAGAGAGTCATTCAAGCCTTCGCTTGCCTTGGGCATCGCTGTTGTCATGGCGCTCGTGGTCATAACGGCGCTCCAGCAACGCGCGCGCAGGAAGCTCGTACAGCGCATTCCGGATCGTGAACTCTCAATCATTTCTCACTGGGAGCAAGCCGAATTCACCGGGCTCGCCGAGCTGCTGCGGCATCCGGAGATCTTGGATGACATCGCCACGACAAACAGGACGCCCATCACCAGCCGGCAATCGCGGGCACTCAAGGACAGCATCCTCGCCGGCCTCGTGGCTTTCAGCAGAGGATCCTATGAGGATTTTAAGGCATTTGTTTGTCCCGTCCCGCTGCCGTTGACGACCAATCGGCTGGAATCCATGCGCCGGTTCTTGCGGGATCCGTTCGCCTTTCCCACCATCGGGCGAAAACCGGAAATCCGGGAGCCGAGGTCCATCATGCGGATTCTGGACCATGGTACGCCAGAGGAGGTCCACCGCGCTTACTTTCGCGTGATGAGCGCGTACACTGACTACAAGGATTACTGACAAGCCGTTGCCATCAGCCGCTCGTGGTTAAGGACATTCTCCGCTGACTCCCTGCCGTCGGACTTGATGGACCTGATGTTCGAGAGGATGGAGAACGTGGGGGCCTTTCAGGCCATTCCGACGTATGACTGCGCTTCAAAGGCGAGGCAGTGCTTGGAGCGCAATCCGTTCTTGGTTTGCGCGGACGTGTGCCTGCTCGTGAAGCGCAGGCCGCCGGATCCGGTGGCACCGTTTGTGATTCGCTTTTTCTGGGCACCGGAGGACGAAGTCTGGATTCCTTATGCCCTTGGAATGGCCAGCACGTACGCGGAGACTGCGATCCAGCCGATGTTGTAGAGTGTGTTGTGAGAGGGTCACCTTGGCCACTGGCAGCAGGAGATCCTATGGTAAACCCCTCCTCCGACCTCACACGATGAACACGATAGTGAACAGCCGTCGCACTTCATGCGGAACGCCGGTCTGGAAGATCGTGCTCGAACGCTGGTTTCCGCCTCTATTGGGCGCGCTCTTCTTGTTCGCCTCGGTGCTCAAAGCCGGCTCACTTGATCAACTGGTACTGGTCCTGCTGCACGATGGCATCCCCATGCGTCACGCGGCCCTTGTGGGGACTGCGTTGTGCTACGTCGAGGCCGTCGTCGGTGTCTTGCTGATATTCAACGTGGAGAATCGGGTTCTGTTTTTTGTGGCGTCGGGGTTGCTTGTTGGATTCACTGTTCAGCTCGTGTATTTGGGCGTCACGCAAGGACCTCCCTGCATGTGTTTCGGCCGATATAACTGGCTATTTGGACGGACGTCAAACATGGCGTCGATTATTCAGAACGCGTTCCTCTTGACGCTCTTGATTCTCACGAGGCGACGGTTCCTCATTTCCAAGCGGGGACCGGTTGCCAGGGTTGATCGTGTGCCCTGACGCTGACAATCTGTCATCACACCCGGTGTGGCCCGCGTCGCTCCGGCCGTGAGAAAGCTCATCTCGAGAGCACGTTCCACGCTCGATACCTCGAAGGAACGGCAACTGAACCAGGAAGCAGCGGAAAGCCGCAACGCAGCCGATTCCCTCATTGGCAGGATCATCTTTCATGAAGGAGCCTGGGCGAAATCCAACGAGGTAGAGGCGATGGAGGACCCCTGCCCAAGTGCCGCATGATGTGAACGAATCTGCCGATCGAAGAGGAAAGGGAGCCAAGCGGATGCGAGGAAGCCTGTGGATGTGAGCAGAAACGCAGCGCATGGTGTGCGGGCGATGCTGCCCGAGTCACTTGGAGTCGGATGGTTGTTTGCGTGGAAGGCAACCTATTTTCTCAGCTTGGTCTCCGGGTTGTTGATCTGGGGCAATTTGTCCTTGGAGCATTTCCATCAGGTCAATGCCCGGTGGCCGCGGGAGGGAGAACCGGTGTTCGCCAGCCACTTTGCCACTTGGGATGGGGCGCATTATCTGCTATTGAGCGAGCAAGGCTACGCGAAGGACGTGCCTTCCTGCGCCTTTTACCCTTTGTGGCCGTTGGTGATGCGAGCGACGGCACCGTTGTTCGGGGGGAATCCGCTGGTCGGCGGGCTGGTGCTGTCGAACTTGGCTTCGTTGGCCGCCTGGGTCATGTTCTACCGTTTGGTGGAACGACGGTGGGGGAAACGTTCCGCCTTGTGGGCGTTGGTCTTTCTGATCGTTTTTCCGGGCAGTCTGTTCTTCCAATTCATTTACAGCGAGAGCCTGTTTCTGTTGCTGTTGATGGGGCTTTGGTGGGCTTTGGAGGAACGGCGGCATGGCTGGGCTGCGGTTTGCGCGGGATTGTTGCCGCTGTGCCGCGGGGTCGGAGCCTTTGTGGTTTTGCCTTTGGCTTGGCATGCTCTGAGCGTGGCGCCGCCGGGATGGTTGAAGTGCGGGCCCTCAGGCGGTGAAGGAAGAGAGGATGCGAAGGAGGACGAGCGGCGGGGTGGGGAGCCGGGCGGCCAGGATTGGGCGCCTTGGCTTTTGGTGGGAATGCCGCTGCTGGGGTGGGGTGTGTATCTGGCCTTGATGTGGCATTGGACGGGGAACCCGTTCGAGGGTTTCGCGGCGCAGAAGCACTGGGCGGTGCATTCGGTGGCGAACTTGTGGAACGTGCCGAAGTTCGTGATCGGCTTCTTCAGCCCAACCGAATGGCACGCCTTTCGGGGCTCGTTGCTGGACCGCTGCATCTTTGTGCTCCTGCTCTACACGTTGCCGGTGTTGTGGCGGTTGGACAAGGGGCTGTTGGTCTGGGCCTACGTGCTGGGGATTCTGCCGGCGATGAGCGGGACGTTCACCTCATTTGTCCGGTTCGCCTCCTGCACGTTCCCGATGTTCATCGCGCTGGGGGTGGTGCTGAACCGGCGGAAGTGGCGTTGGTGGAGGTATGGGTTGCTGGCATCGTTTGCCGCGCTGCACTTGGTTTTGGTCTGGCGGTTCGTGAACTTCCGATGGGCGGGATGATGAGGGAGACAACAAGCGCGGAGGACGGGAGATGGAGGATCGTGAATCCGAGATCGTGAAAAGGGAGGGTGGCAACTGGTGGTGGCACAGTGAAGAGCAGCCGGGTCAGCGGCTTCAGGTGGGGGCGGACTCGGTGGGTGGGAGAAAGTCGCGACTGCGTTCGGCGAAGGGGATACTCGGCAGGCCGAACAACTACATGGCCGGCTTGGGATCTGCGGTGTTGCGTTCCTCGAGCATGAGGAGTTGGTCGCGGCTGAGCAGGGCGGGGTGCCGGAAGAGGCGGGGCCGGAGCCCTTCGAGGAGGGCGGCTCGACCGCGGGCGAGGGGTGCGGGGATCTTGAGCTTCCAACGTCGGCGGCCACAGGCGACCAGGATGTGAACCAGAATTTGGTCGAGGGCATGATCTCGGGGCCGCCGAGGTCGAAGGTTCGCCCGATGGCGCGGGGTTCATTCACGGCGAGGGCGAAGGAGGCGGCAACGACTTCGACGGAGACCGGTTGCAAGGCGCCGTGACGGCTGTCGGGGAGGGGGGGAAGGGAGACCAACAACCCATTCGGGCGAACCGGTTCACGAACTGGTCGCCGGGCCCGAAGATCAAGGAGGGACGGAAAATGGTCCAGTCGAGCCCGCTGGCCCGGACGGCTCTCCGGGCCCCCTGAGGCTCGCCCAGGCGAAACAGCCCTGTGAGCCGCCCGGTGTTTCCGGAAGTTTGGGCTTGCAAGGGGCCGGCCAAGGTCGTTATGTACGCGTCCGGGTGCGGTTATGGTGGAATTGGCAGACACGCTACCTTGAGGTGGTAGTGCCGAAAGGCGTGCAGGTTCGAATCCTGCTAACCGCACCAATTCCCCACTCTCCGGCGGCGGACCGCCCTTCCGCGCGAGACCGTGATTTCGGCGGTCAAAACGGTTGACGGCGCGACCCGATCCGCCCAAAGTGGCGGCGGCTGGTGACTGTAGCTCAGCCTGGTTAGAGCCCCAGATTGTGGATCTGGTTGTCGCGGGTTCAAATCCCGTCAGCCACCCCATCCTTGCTGTCACTTCTCGTTCCCGCGCACATCTGCAGAACCGCCGGTTCTTCTAGTGCCCGGATAGTCCGCGCTGAGGCGCCAAAAGTTCTTGGACACAGGCTGCAAGGGACGTCCATGTTCAGCGCCCGCCGGACGGCCGTCCCGCAGCACAAGAATCAGGTCCGAGACCACCGCCGGATGCTCGTAAAAATAGGAGTGAGTCAGGAACCCGGAGCTGAGATCGGCCTGGATGAAATCGACTCCCGGGACTTTGGCGATGAGTTGACGTTCGCTGGCATTGAGCCGGCCCAGATCGACGTTGCCCAACCGGCGCTGGCTGTCGAACAACCAGTTGGCCAGCCAGATGGCCTTGTCGCGCGACGACACATACACGGTCAAGTGCTCCATGCATTCCAGCACGCCTTCCGCCACGACACGCTGGGAGGCCACCTCCAAATCGAGGTCCGGCGCGGCCAACACGACTTGCCCGATCTTCAGATGCCTGCCGTTTCCGCGCCCGGCCGCGCGCTCGGCTATGATCAACTCACGCAGCGCCGCCACACAGACCGCAGCCCCGCGACTATGGGCCAGGATGTGAATTTTTTCGATCTGAGGATCTTCGGCCAGCAAACGCAGACACTGTTTGAGATGATACACCGTGAACTCGCCTGATTCACGGTCGTAGGCATAACCACGGAGAAGACCACCTCGTCCAGCGGGCCAGGAGTACAAAACGGGCACGGCCTCCCGCCCCATGAAGTGCCACAACTCGGCCAGCACCATGGCCGGTTTCTCGAACGTGTTGTGATAGCCATGAACCATCAGCCACACCTCCCGGCGCGGTGCCAGCGCCAGCCAGCGATGCAATGTTTCTTGGAACGTCCGCCGCGCTGCGGCTTCAATCTCAGCGCGTTCGGAAGTCGAATGCGCATCCACCAACGCGGGCACGACGGGGAATCGTCCCAGTTCATGCACCGCGCTTACTTTCACCTCCAGCTCGCGGGTGCGTTGCCGCAAGTGGCTGTTCGTAGCCAGTGTGTCCCAAGAAGTCCCCTGCCCCAGCTCGACGCGCACCAGGCCGAACG